>JANMSL010000325.1:0-5020 GCA_031389245.1 Lysobacterales bacterium
AAAAAACCACGGGCTAATGGGGGGCTGCCGGGTGTTCCCAAAATGCTTTGACATTTGCATATTGGTGCCGGGTTCGGGCTAACGGGGAATCGGCGCCACCCCGCCCTCGGTTGGGCGCTCGGCAAGTAGGAGCAGCAATGCCGCCGCCTCGTAATGCGGACGGCCATCGACGATCAGCGTGGGAACGACACCGTTGGGGTTGAGAGCAAGGTACTGCGCTTGCTTCTGCGCGCCCGCTTTGAGGTCAACGGCAATCAGCTCATGCCCGACCCCCAGCTCCAGCAATGCCTGGTGCACGCACAGGCTCGCAGCGCCCGGAGAAAAATAAAGTTGGTACATGGAAGTGCCTCGTGCTCGGCGCGGTGCCGCTGGGAGCGCCAACGATGACCGCTGAACCGGGCGTGGCGCAAGCCCGGGTGACGACACGACGACGCGGGCGTCATTCATTGAGCCCTTGACAATTGCACAAGCACGAACTACATTTGAATACATACGGTTTCATATGGATTCTTATGTCTTCCAAGGCAATTCAGATGTCGGTACGGCTGAGCGAGGAGGATGCGGACTTCCTGACCGAGCTCGATGCCAGCAGCGCCAGTACGCCCAGTGAAAAACTGCGTCAGCTGATCGCCCAGGCACGCGAGCGCCGCGATCGGACGAACAGCTACGAAGGCGCCCTCGGACTGGTACGCGAACTGCTCGAGCCGGTCGCTCAGACGCTCCGCGCGCGCGAACTGGTCACCCGCCAGCGCTCCGAAATGATTGCTGACACGCTGTACTGGCTACCCGATGTGGTCGCGTTTTTGATCGCCGGTCCGGGTGCAAAGCCGGGCAAGGCAGATGCCAAGGAATTGGTCGAGTTCGAAGCCGGCGTTGCACACCGTATTTTCCGATTCACCGATGCCATGCTGCGGCTGGCAGTGACCAGCAAAGCGCCGTGCTACGACCCCAACGTAGTGGCCACGCATATGGGCGGAACCCTTGAGTTGGCAAAACTCGTACTGGAGCAAAGCCGCAAGTCAACCATACCGTCCTGAAGCGATGCGCCCTGGAATGAATTGCACGACTTGACGAGGCATGACGATGGAATTTGTTTTCGCTACTCAGAATATGGCGTTTACCGTGGCACTGGCCCTGCTCGCACTGTTGGTGCTGGTGGAACTCGGCATCGGCGGCGGGCTTACCGAGTATCTCGACACCCTGGTGCCCGACCTGGAGCTTGACGCCGATGGCCAACCAACCGCCACGCATTCGTTGCCCGCCAAGCTGCTGGGTTGGCTGCGCGCAGGAAAGGTTCCGGTCTTTATGTTGGTCGCCGTCTTTCTGGGCACATTTGGCGTCGGCGGATTGCTCATGCAAATGGCGCTGGAGTTCTTTGGCATCGGGCTTTTGCCGGGGCTGTTGGCCGCGTTTCTGATGTTTCTGCTATCGATGCCCCTGGTTCGCGTCGCGGCGTCACTGCTCGGTGATCTGCTGCCGCGCGATGAGACTCAGGTGCTTTCGCAGCAGGCGCTGATCGGTCGTATCGCGGTGATCGTGATCGGCACCGCGCGCCGCGGTGCGCCGGCTCAGGCCAAGCTGCGCGACGAGTTTCGCACTACGCATTACGTGATGGTCGAGCCGATGCACGATCTGGACGTGTTCGAGCAAGGTGAAGAGGTTTTGCTGATGGCAAGAGACGGCGCACGCTATCGCGCCGTGCGGGCCGACATTCCCTCGATTCAAGATCCGCCGGCTCTCGAAAACAAATAGTCAACGTTGCATTCAATCTTTTGGAGTAGCACATGATCGAGCAATTGATGGGTCCCGCCATTGTTTTCGGCATCGCGTTGGTCGCGCTGTTCGTGCTGATCTTTGTCGGCAAGATGTTTGCACGCATGTACACGCGCGCATCCAAGGAGCTGAGTTTCGTGCGCACTGGATTTGGTGGCCAGAAGGTCATCCTGAACGGTGGCAGCCTGGTTTTGCCGGTGATCCATGAAGTCATCCCGGTCAACATGAACACGCTCAAGCTGGACGTCAACCGTTCCGCTGAACAGGCATTGATCACACGTGATCGTATGCGCGTGGATGTCACTGCTGAGTTTTACGTTCGTGTCCAACCAACCGAAGAATCGATCGCCAATGCGGCGCAGACGCTCGGCCGCAAAACCCTCGCGCCGGACGAGCTCAAAGAGCTGGTCGAAGGTAAATTTGTCGACGCACTGCGCTCCGTCGCCGCCGAGATGGGCATGGAAGAGCTACACGAGCAACGCACGCTGTTTGTGCAGAAAGTACAGCAGGCAGTGTCGGAAGACCTGCTCAAGAATGGCTTGGAACTGGAAGCAGTGTCACTGACCGGGTTGGATCAGACCGGTAAGGAATACTTCAACCCGGACAACACCTTCGATGCCGAAGGCTTGACCAAGCTGACCGAAGCGATCGAACTGCGTCGCAAAAAACGCAACGAAATCCAGCAGGACACCGAAGTGGCGATCCAGCAAAAGAACTTGATCGCTGCGCAGGAAAAAATGGCCATTGCGCGCGAGGAAGAGTTCTCCAAGCTCCAGCAACAGCGCGAAATCGATATCCGTCGCGCCACGCAGAATGCCGAGATCGCCGTGCAACAAGCGGAGAAGGCACGCGATGCTGAGCAGGCCAAGATCGCCGCGCAACAGCAGATCGACCAATCGCGCCTCACCTCCGATCGCCTGGTACAGGATCAACGCATCGCAATGGAACAGCAATTGAAAGAACGCGAAATCGTCAAGGCGAAGTCAATCGAAACCGCGCAGATCGATCAGCAGAAATCCGTGCAACTCGCCGAGCAGGACCGCGCCATCGCGATCGCGGAAAAGTCGCGGGCACAGTCCGTTGCGCAGACCCAGGCCGACGAGGCTCGCGGGGCAGCAGTGCGCGCCGCCGAACAAGTCGACACCGTGCGTGAGGTAGAGCGCGCCGAACGTCAAAAGAAGATTGAGCTGGTCGAGGCTTCACGTCAGGCCGAACGCGAAATGATTGGTGTGACCATCGCCGCCCAGGCGGAGAAGAACGCGGCTGAAGACAAGGCGGCCGCGATTCGCACACTGGCTAATGCAAACGCCGACCAGCGCCGCATTGAGGCACAGGCCGACTCCGATTCTGAAAAGCTGCGCGCCGATGCTGCTGAAAAGCGCTACACCGTCGATGCTGAGGGTCAGCGCCTGCTCAACGAAGCGGCGAATATGTTGTCGGTCGATCAAATCGCCCTGCAGATCAAGCTTGCCGTGCTGCGCCATTTGCCCGACATCATTCGCGAGAGTGTCAAGCCAATGGAAGCGATCGATGGCATCAAGATTGTGCAGATCGAAGGGCTCAACAGCGGCGGCAATCACGGCAGTGGCGACCATGGCGCGGCATCGGGAAGCGGCAACCTTGCCGACCAAGTGGTGTCCAGTGCCCTGCGCTATCGCGCCCAGGCCCCACTGATCGAATCGCTGATGAAAGAAGTGGGTATCAGTGGCGGTGATTTGAACGGCCTGACGCAGTCGCTCGCGGATGACAGTGCGCATAGCGCAAAGCTGCGCGAAGCGCTGTCCCGGCGAGCAACACGGACCGGCGATCAGGAATGAGTGTGCGCGGCGGCGTCGCCGCCGCCGCACGGCGTCAAATGCTGCATCCTCTGTCACAGGGAAACTGCCGTGAACGCATTCTTCGTTGTCGCCTGCGCCTCAGTCAATGCTACGGCGGCATTGGGCGAAGTGCTGGCCGTGGATGGCCAGCCGTCGGCCTATGCTTACGACGTCAGTGTGCTATTGGCCGCCGTGCTGGTCGTGGTGATGCTGCTGAGCACAACTGAGCGCATACGACGCCGCAATCGACGTGCCCGGACGCGCAGGCAAATGGTCGCCGCAGCACAGGCGCTGGGGGACAGCAAACCTTTCGTGCCCTGAGGTTTGGCTGAACCCAATGGGGATGCTGGCAACATCTGGTGTGATCATCGCGGCGCATGACCTATCATGCCCGCTTTGAACCAACGGGAGACTACGCATGCGCCTGTCCTTCATTCTGTTCGCCACCGTGTTGCTTGCAGCGTGTGGCGATGGAGCGGCTCCCGAACCGAATGTCCCGTCGCAAATTGCGCCTGCCGGCTACCAGGAATTGAAAGTCGATTTGCGAGCACCGCATCAGTTCAAGCCCTCAATACGCGCTGAAGACTTGGCGCGACACATTCAGCGCTTGTCATCGGACGAGTTTGAAGGTCGCGATCCCGGCACCCTCGGTGAACGACTGACTCTGGCCTACCTCGAAACAGAATTGTCGCGCGCCGGCTTCTTGCCCGCCGTGCCCGATGGCAAACCCTGTCCGACCTATCCCTGCGAAGGCGCGACGTATACCCAGCGCGTGCCGATGGTGTCGACCAAGGGCGATCCGGCAACTACGTTGAAATTGAAGATCGGCCAGGTGACTCAGTCGCTGGCAACGGGCAAGGATATGGTCCTCGGCACGCAGAGCGGTGAACGCGTGGTCGATATCGTGGACAGCGAGTTGGTGTTCCTTGGCTATGGCGTGATCGCGCCCGAACAGCAATGGAACGATTACGAAGGTATCGACGTCAAGGGCAAGACACTGGTTGTGTTGGTCAATGATCCGGGCTTCCTGCGCAACGACGCGGAGCTGTTCAAAGGCAAGGCGATGACCTATTACGGTCGCTGGACGTACAAATTTGAAGAGGCCGTGCGTCAGGGCGCAGCCGCGGTACTGATCGTGCACGACAAAGAGCCTGCCGGCTACGACTGGGACGTTGTGGCCGATTCCTGGGGCGGCGTGCAACATGATTTGCCGACATCCGAGGATGCGAGTCCCAAGCTCAAAGCTCAAGGCTGGATCACCATGGACGCCGCCAAAGCGCTGTTCGCCGCCGCCGGCAAGGACTTCGAATCGTTGCGCATGGCCGCCGATGCGCGTGGCTTCAAACCGGTGCCGCTCAATGCCAGCATGAGTGTCACGCTTGCCAGCGAAATCACTTCGTCCTACTCCAATAATATCGTCGCGATCCTGC
>JANMSL010000348.1:0-3064 GCA_031389245.1 Lysobacterales bacterium
CCTATCGGCTAAAGCAATCACGGCCGCACCGCCGCCGCCGCCGGGTGTGATTGTCACCACGACGACAGTAACCAATAGCACGCCTACCGCTATTGCCACGGGTCCAGCGGTTGTTACTTCGACAATCGTTGTTGGAGGCGCCGGTCCCTATCTCTGGGATGTCGACCTCTCCACGATGTTGACGCATACCTTCGCTGCCGACCTTGATATCACCATCATGTCGCCGGCAGGGACCGTGGTCACGCTGACCACCGACAATGGCGCCGGCAACGACAATGTGTTCAACGGTACGCTCTGGGACGACCAAGCCAATCCTGCGGGTCAGGTGCCTTACACCACCAACAACGGCATCGTTTCCGATCAAACGTATGTAAACCTGACTGTCGCCTCGCCGCTGGTGCCCGAAGAAGCCCTTGGTGCGTTCCGCGGTGAAGATCCGAACGGGACCTGGACCATTACCATCAGCGATGACCTCGCTGGCGATGGCGGCTCGCTCGATGCATGGACACTCAATGTGTTCACGCTTGCGGCGGCCCCGATCGAAACAACGGTCACGGCCACGAACACCACGCCGGTCGCGATACCTACCGGTCCAGCTGTGGTCACCAGCACTTTGGTGGTAGCGGGAGCCGGCACTACGTTGACTGCGATTGATTTGACTACCGCGTTGACACACACCTTTGCAGCAGACCTGGACGTTACCTTGCAGTCGCCGGTCGGCACTATTGTCACGCTGACCACAGACAACGGCGCTGGCAACGACAATGTGTTCGGTGGCACGAACTGGGACGACAATGCGAATCCCGCAGGTCAAGTGCCCTACACCACCAATAACGGTATCGTTACCGATCAGGCCTATGTCAATCTGACGGTTGCCACGCCTCTGGACATCGAGGAGGCGCTTTCGGCCTTCGTCGGGGAAGATCCGAACGGGACCTGGACCATAACCATCAGCGACGATCTTGCCGGAGACGGCGGCTCGCTCGACAGCTGGTCGCTGGATATCACCACCGGTGTCGGCGATGTCGCACCGATCTTCAGCTACGTACCCGCCCCGCTGGGCACGGTCACGTTTACCGGCGGCACCAACATCGGTTCGACCGGAACCGGCACCATTGCCGTATCGGTCGGCACTCCGGGCGCGGGTACCGGTGCGGGTGCCACCACGACCACGACCTGCACTGCACCGACCGCGCCATTCGCCGGTTTTGCACAGACCGTCACAGCGGTAGGTGCTGGCGCGATCACCGGTTCGCCGTTGTCGGGCACTTGTACCCTGGGCGCGGTGGCTGTAACGCAGACTTTGACCTGCAGCGAAAACCAGGGCGGTACGCCTGTGGTTCGCAGCTTCGATTTGAACTGCCCAGCCGGAACCGCCATGCCGCTGACGTCGACGCCGGTCTCCGGCAGCACCCTCACCTTGCCCGCGCAGACCTTGGGTGGACCGGCGACGAGCGCTCCGATCAACTTCCAAAACCCCGATGTCGTGGCGGCAACTGTCACCTGCGTAGCGCCCGCGGCACTTGAGTTCACGGTAGCGCCGTTGAGTTTCCCCGTACCTGCCAATGGCAATGCCTCGACCACCGTGACTTTCAGCAGCGCAGTGATTGGTACGTTCACCGGTGTGCTTAATTGCACTGCCGGCCAGCAGGCCTTTACGTTCAATCTGTCGGGAACCACCGGCATTCCGGCAACTGCGGTTCCGGTACTCGGAGTTGGCACTCGCGCCTTGTTGCTGTTGGCGACATTGGCGTTGGGCCTGATCACGCTGGGGCTCTACACGCGCCGTAGTTGATCTGGCTACTGTCCAAAAAAAGGGGCGCCCAGTGGGCGCCCTTTTTCTTGTTTGTTTGGTTTGATTGCTTCCCGCCTGACACGCGAATTGCTAACACCACGATGTCCGACCTTGGCCAATCTCAGCATGGAACACGATTAGGTCAAGCTGCGTGGTGAAACTGTTGTTCCTCGGTCGAACCACTGAGCGCCGATAGCGAAGATTGGCCCGATGCGATGACCTCGTTGATCTTGTCAAAGTAACCAGTGCCCACTTCGCGCTGGTGCTTGGCGGCGGTATAGCCGTTGCACTCGTTGGCGAACTCTTCTTCCTGCAGGTCCACATACGCGGCCATCTGTCGATCCTTGTATCCCGTGGCGAGCTTCCACATCGAGTAGTTGAGCGCGTGGAATCCAGCCAGAGTAATGAACTGAAATTTGTAACCGTAGCTGGCGAGCTCCTTCTGGAACTTGGCAATGGTGTTTTCGTCCAGGTTCTTCTTCCAGTTGAAGCTGGGCGAACAGTTGTAGGCCAGCAGCTTGCCCGGATATTTGGCGTGGATCGCATCAGCGAATTGCTTGGCCTGCGCCAGATCGGGCGTCGAGGTTTCGCACCAAATCAGGTCAGCATAGGGGGCATAGGCCAACCCGCGCGAGATCGCCTGATCGATGCCCATGCGGGTTTCGTAAAAGCCTTCCACCGTTCGCTTGCCATTGCAGAACGGTGAGTCGTTGGCGTCGACATCGCTGGTGACCAGTGCCGCACCCATGGCATCGGTGCGCGCCACGATCAACGTCGGAACGCCGGCAATGTCCGCCGCGAGGCGCGCCGCGATCAGCTTCTGCACCGCTTCCTGGGTCGGCACCAACACCTTGCCGCCCAAGTGTCCGCACTTCTTGGCGCTGGCGAGCTGGTCTTCCCAGTGCACGCCGGCTGCACCCGCTTCGATCATGTGCGCCATCAGCTCATAGGCATTGAGTACGCCACCAAATCCAGCCTCTGCGTCGGCCACGATTGGCTGCAGCCAGTCGATGTCGTCGTTGCCTTCGGCGTGGTGAATCTGATCGGCGCGCTTGAGTGTGTTGTTGATGTTGCGAACAACATTGGGCACCGAGTCGACCGGATACAGCGACTGATCCGGGTACATTGCGCCGGCGGTATTGGCGTCGGCCGCCACCTGCCAACCCGACAGATAGATTGCCTTGAGCCCGGCCTTGACCTGTTGCATTGCCTGATTGCCGGTCATTGCACCCAGTGCGTTGACGTAGGACTCGGTATGCAGTGCATGCC
>JANMSL010000362.1:0-3533 GCA_031389245.1 Lysobacterales bacterium
AACGCGGTCCTCGCCCTGTTCGCGTTCGCCTTGTTCATGGTCTGGGCCGTGGCGCTGGCAACCATCGCGCACGGTTTGGTGTGGAATTTCGGACCGATCACCACGCTGGTGCCGCAGACGCTGACGGCGCCAGCTTACGCGGCGATCTTTCTGGTCGTGCTGGCCAGCAGCCAGGGGTTTTTCCGTGGCTTCGTCAATGCCAGCAGTCTGGGCAGCATCTATACGCAACGATTGGCGCGCGCCTACCTGGGCGCGTCAAACATCGACCGCTTCCGCGAAAACATTGGCGTTACCGAAGTGCAGGCCAACGATGACCAAGTCACTGGCACCGATGCGCGCGACGCGATAGTGCGCAAGGGCGCACCGATTCATCTGGTCAATGTTTGCCTCAACGAAACCCTGCATGCCGAGATGGGCGTGCAGCAGTTGGACCGCAAGGGATTGCAGCTGTCGGTTGGGCCTTTCGGTTTTTGCGTCGGTGCACGTCACGTGCTGACTACCGACCGGGCACTGCCGTGGCGCGATGAGGAGGGCGCGTATCGAGTGGCCGAGGCGAAAACCAGCAGTGCCCGCGATGAGTTCGGGCGGCGACTGCGCGATCGATTGTTCTTTCCGTCCAAAGCGGACGAGTCCGGACCGCGGCTTGGCTTCCGCCCATTCTCGAACACCGAACCCTGGGAGCTTTATGATCTGTTCGGATCGCGTGTTCGCCCATCCATTCAGAGCCATCCCCAATTCTCGTTTTGGCAACACATCGTCGATCGTTATGACGGTATGAAGGACACGCATCGACGCCCTGCGCTGGATCGCACCGAGGTGCTTCCGTTCTCATCCTGGATCGGCATTTCGGGCGCCGCATTCAGTACCGGCGCAGGCTTCCGCACCAGCCTGCCGTTGGCGATGCTGTGCGGATTTTTCAATGTGCGCCTGGGCTACTGGTGGGATGCCGGGGTACAGGGCAGCGGCGGTATCGCCGCGCCGTCACCACAGTCGCATTGGTTGTTCCATCTGTTTCCGGTTTACGGATTGCTCAAGACTGAACTCACCGCTGCCTATACCGGGACCAACGCGCGCCGCTGGTACCTCAGTGATGGCGGTCACTTCGAGAATCTTGGCTTGTACGAGCTGATCCGCCGCCGCCTCAAGTTGATCATCAGCATCGACGCCGGCTGCGACGCCGACAGCGCATTTGAAGACCTCGGCAACCTGGTGCGCAAAGCGCGCATCGACTTTGCAACGCAGATTGAATTTCTCGACGCGGGCGAACTCAGTCGCTGCCTCGACAAAGTCGAAGCACTGGGCACGCTCGACGACCTGCGTCGGCTCAATCGCCGCGAGTCCAGCGATGGCATCCTCGGCAACAATCAGACCAGCATGAAACACGCGGCGCTCGCCCGCATCGATTACGGTCATGATGTCGCCGACGCCGATCGCTACGGCTGGCTGCTCTACATCAAGCCGACAGTGGTTGCCGAAAACCTGCCGGCCGATCTGGCGCAATACCAGATCGCCCATCCCGACTTCCCGCACCAGAGCACCGCCGATCAGTTTTTCGACGAGGCGCAATGGGAGAGTTATCGCAAGCTCGGGGAATTCACTGCCTGTCGTCTGTTTCGCAGCGTGGGCGATGAGCCTGGCCTGCTTGATCGACTGGCAGTACTTTCGGCGAATCCGGGGTCGCTCGTCAGCCACAAGCCGGGTTAGTCAAAGGGCGCAACAAACACGGGTAAATGGTCAATGCGAACGCCATGCCCTATGGCTGCACGCGCGCGCGAAACAGATACGAAGGGTCGCCGAAATCCGACTGCATGATGGTTGCGAAGATGCGTGCGAACCCGGGCTTGAGCTGTGTCCAGGCGTCTCGATGCAGGTCTTGCGGGCGACGCATTGTTACCCGACGCAGTGCCGCGCTCAGCGCCGCGCCGCCCGCGAACAGAATGCAATTTCCACGAACACCCTCGCGCACTTCCAGCGTTGCACCAAAACTGCGCCGCACGCGCGCCGCCTGCAGCGCGAAATCGGCATGTGCCTCATGCAGGTTGGTCACCAGTACGCCATGCTCGCCGAGCACTCGATGACAGTCATCAAGAAAGGTCTGCGTGCTCAGCGCCACCGGTACACCACCCGCGTTATAGCCATCCAGCATCAACACATCAAAGGCTGCATCGGGCGTGCGTGCCAGAAAAGCCGCGCCATCGCCCTCGATCACCTGCCAACGCGCATCATCGACGGGTACACTAAAGCGGTCGCGTAACGCGATGACTTCCGGGTCGATTTCAACCGCCACCAAGCGCGTATCCGGCAAATAATGATGGCAAAATTTCGCCAGTGATCCGCCGCCCAATCCGATCATCGCAATCGCGCTGGGCTTGGGCGCGAACATCAGGAAACCCATCATCAGCCGCGTGTATTCCAGATACAAGGCGTGCGGCCGCGCTACCCACATCGCGCTCTGGATTTCCTCTCGATCGAAATGCAGCGAGCGCACCTTGCCATTGTCAACGACATAGGGTTTTCCCGGTGTAGATTCCGCATCGGCCTGGGTTGAATCGGTGGGTTGGGGGTGGGCGGGTGACATCAAGAGTTGCTCAGCAGCGGAGGCAAGACGAATCAGTGCGGTGCATGCCACAGGCGCAGCGTCCAAGCGCCCAGCCAATCAACGGAACACCACGGTACGATGCCCATTGAGCAGGATTCGATGCTCGACATGACGGCGTACCGCGCGCGCCAACACCAGTGATTCGGTGTCACTGCCCAGGCGGATCAACTCGCGCGGTGTCATCGCATGGTCGACGCGGGCCACATCCTGTTCGATGATCGGGCCTTCGTCCAGATCAGAGGTGACGTAGTGCGCAGTGGCGCCAATGATCTTCACTCCGCGCGCGTGTGCCTGATGATAGGGTTTGGCGCCTTTGAAGCTGGGTAAAAAACTGTGATGGATATTGATCGCGCGCCCGCTCAACGCAGCGCATAGGCGCGGCGACAGAACCTGCATGTAACGCGCCAATACCACCAGGTCGATACGCTCGCGTTCGATCAAGTCGAGCACCTGTTGCTCCTGCGCATCGCGCGTGTCCGCATCGACCGGCAGATGGTGGAATGGCACCTGAAACGAATGCGCCAGCGCCGCAAAATCGTCATGGTTGCTGGCGATCGCGGCGATATCCACCGGTAGTTGCCGGCTGTGCGAGCGAAACAACAAATCGTTGAGGCAATGGCCCTGGCGGCTGACCAGCACCAACAATCGTGCGCGACGCTTCGCGTCATGCAACTGCCAGTCCATGGCAAATTCCTCGCCCATCTGCGCAAACTGTGCACGCATGCGATTCGCGGCCAGCGATACCGGCGCAGCAAAATGCACGCGCAGAAAAAACCGCCCGGTCTCCTCGTCACCAAACTGCTGGGCATCCAGGATATTGCAGCCCAACTCGAACAGCAGGCCGCTGACTCGATAGACGATGCCGGTGCGGTCCGGACAGGCCAGGGTAAGAACGTAGTCGTGCTGCTGCATCATGCGCCGGGGCAGAAACCCG
>JANMSL010000395.1:0-2695 GCA_031389245.1 Lysobacterales bacterium
CTGGCGTTGTTCGGGGTGTTGCTGGTCAATCTTTACTCGCAGAACGAATTGGCACTGACCGAGACTCAGGTCGGGGCGATGGCGACTGCCGAGGTCGATTTCTGGTTTGGATTCGCGATCAATGTGCTGTGGACCGGCAAGGCGCAGGCGCTGTTCTCAATGCTGTTTGGTTTTGGATTTGCGCTGCAGATGCAGCGCGCCGAGGCACGCGGTGCGGCGTTCACAGGCATCTACGTGCGACGGCTGCTGATACTTCTGGCGCTGGGCTGCGTGCATCTGTGGTTGTTTTTCGCGTTCGATATCCTGCACGTCTATGCGCTGATGGGCCTGCTGTTGTTGTGGACGCGACCGCTGCCGACGCGCTGGCTGCTCGGACTGGGACTGACGTTGTCGCTACTGCCCTGGCTGGTGTTCTACGCCTGGCTCGACGGCAGCGCACTCACTGCCGATGGCGACGCGCCACTGGTGCAATTGTGGGATGAGGGCATTGTCCGACGCTCCGTGTTGTTTCTCGGCAACGACTTTACTGCCTATGTGCGCGAACTCTGGCACAGCAGCTTCAGCGAGTATCTGGCCACTCCTTATGGCGCGACCTTTTTTCTGTATGTGTTCGGGCGCTTCCTGCTGGGATACTGGATCGCGCGCATGGGTTTGCTGGCCGCGCCGGACCAACACATGCAACGGTTTCGTATCGAATTGCCGGTTCTGTTCTGGGCCGGATTGACCTTGGCATTGATCGAGGAAGGTTTCTGGTATCTGCCGATCGACTACTCGACGCGCGTGTTCTTGTTCACCACCTTGATCGACGAGATTGCAAAACTCCTGCTGGCCGGCGCCTATGCGCTGATGTTGATCCGTCTCATGCAGCAAGGTTCACTGCGCAGGCTCACCGCGGGCCTGGCCGCAGTCGGCCGCATGGCGCTCAGCAATTATTTGCTGCAGACGCTGGTGTTTCTGTTCGTGCTGTACGGATTCGGCTTGGGCGCCTTGCCCATCGCCGGCGCCAGTTTCTGCCTCGCGTTGGCGTTGGTCGTGTTCGGTGTGCAGATCGGCCTCAGCCAATGGTGGCTGTCGCGCTTCCGCTTTGGCCCGGCAGAATGGCTGTGGCGCTATCTTACCTATGGCCAAAGACCGTAAGGTGGGTGTAAACCCACGGTTCTCGCATGCCAGGTGAGGGTGGGTAGCACCCACCCGACTTCAATGACCAAGCACATCATCAAGCCCTATGACAAACCTGCCGGCGGCTGGGATTCGCTGAAGCGGTCTTGGCAGGCGTTGCGTGGCGAGGGCGTGCTGACCATCGGTGCCGGCACCATGCTGCGCACCAACAAGGTCGATGGCTTCGACTGCCCCGGTTGCGCCTGGCCGGATCGCAATCCGAACTCGACGTTCGAGTTTTGCGAGAACGGTGTCAAGGCGGTGGCGGCGGAGATCACCGCCAAGCGCGTCACCCGGGAATTCTTCGCCGCACACTCCGTTGCAGAGTTGGCCGGGCATGAAGACATCTGGCTGGAGGCGCAAGGCCGGCTCACCGAGCCGATGCGCTACGACGCTTCCAGTGATCACTATGTGCCGATCAACTGGACTGATGCGTTCGCGTTGATCGCCACACATCTGCGCGCCCTCGCCGACCCCGACCTTGCCGCGTTCTACACCTCGGGCCGTACCTCCAACGAGGCGGCGTTTTTGTATCAACTGTTTGTGCGCGAATTCGGCACCAATAATCTTCCCGACTGTTCCAATCTTTGCCACGAGGCATCGGGGGTGGCGATGATCGAGCAGATTGGCAGTGGCAAGGGTTCGGTCACGCTGGACGATTTTGAATTGGCTGAAGCGATTTTCGTGTTCGGTCAGAACCCCGGAACCAACCATCCGCGCATGCTCGGCGAACTGCGCGCCGCAGCCAAACGTGGTTGCAAAATAGTTGCTTTCAACCCGTTGCGCGAGCGCGGCCTCGAACGCTTCGCCCACCCGCAAAGCCCGCGCGACATGCTGACTGGATCCAGTACCGAGATCGCCTCGCGCTATTGGCAGCCACGGATTGGCGGCGATCTTGCGCTGCTCACCGGCATCGCCAAACGGTTGATTGAAGACGACAGCATTGACCACGCTTTTATCGCCGCCTGCACCCAGGGCTTTGCGGCCTTTGCGGCCAGTGTACGTGCCACGCATTGGGACGAAATCGCGACGCAGTCGGGCCTCACCCGCGTCGACATCGGGGAAGCGTCGCAGATTTATCGCCACAGTCGGGCGACCATTTTTTGCTGGGGCATGGGCATCACTCAGCACCGGCGCAGCGTTGCCACCATCCAGATGCTGATGAACCTGCTGCTGATGCGCGGAAACATCGGCAAGCCCGGCGCCGGGCCGTGCCCGGTGCGCGGCCATTCCAATGTCCAAGGCGATCGCACCATGGGCATCAACGAGCGGCCAACGCCGGCGTTTCTCGATCGCCTGGGCGCGTGCTTCAACTTCGCGCCGCCGCGCGCACCCGGGCTGGATGTGGTCGGGACCATCCAGGCCATGCTCGATGGTCGCGTCCGCGTGCTGTTCGCCATGGGCGGCAATTTCGCCGCCGCCACCCCGGACACGATGCGCACGGCGGAGGCGCTGCGCCGCTGCGCACTCACCGCCCATGTCTCGACCAAGCTCAACCGTTCGCACCTGGTATGCGGTGCGCAGGCGTTGATCCTGC
>JANMSL010000407.1:0-5252 GCA_031389245.1 Lysobacterales bacterium
CATTAATGAAGGTTCCGCTGGGTATCGCCAATCTGCTGCTGCGTCTGATCGAAGAGGCGGTACGCCCGGTGTCACTGGCGCTGCGACTGTTCGGCAACATGTACGCCGGTGAGCTGATCTTTATTCTGATTGCGGTGATGACTCTGGGCGCTGGCCTCAATGAGCTGACGACCTGGTTGCTCGGTCCGGTGCAGCTGTTCTCGGGTTTCCTGTGGACCGCTTTTCATGTGCTGATCATCACGCTGCAAGCGTTTATCTTCATGATGCTGACCATTGTCTACTTGAGCATGGCGGCGGAGCACCACTAACCAGCGCGCGAGGGCCAGGCCCCGCTCCAAGTAGCGCGCAAGATTTCGCTGTACTCGGTTTTGTTTCGACGTTTCGTTTTTTTCTATCCACACCTAGTTGGTTTCAATCGGGAGTTGCAAAATGGAAAATATCAATTTGATCGCTGACGTCATGGGCATGACCCTGATCGCTGTGAGCCTGCTGATCGGCCTCGGCGCGCTCGGCACTGGCATCGGCTTCGCCCTGCTCGGTGGCAAGTTTCTCGAAGGCGCATCGCGTCAGCCGGAACTTGCTCCGATGCTGCAGACCAAGATGTTCATTGTCGCTGGCTTGCTCGACGCAGTGCCGATGATCGGAGTCGCTATCGCTTTGCTGCTGATCTTCGCCAATCCGTTCCTCAACGCTCTGGGCACGCAGTAATCCCCGAGTCGTGACCGCGTGGCGGCCGCGCGCCGCCATCAAGGAGTGAACCGATGAGTATCAATATCACGCTCGTCATCCAAGGCTTGGCATTCTTTGCCGTGGCTTGGTTGGTGATGAAGTTTGGCTGGCCCAACATCATTGCCGCGATCGAAGAGCGCCAAAAGAAAATCGCCGAAGGTCTAGCTGCTGCCGACCGCGCCAAAGCCGAACTCGCTGCCGCCGACAACCAGGCGGCGGAAGAAGTGAAAGCTGCACGCATCAAGGCGGCCGAGATCCTCGACAAGGCCAATCATCAAGCCAATGCAGCCATCGAGAAAGGCAAGTCGGATGCCATCACCGAGGGCAACCGGCAGCTCGCTACCGCGCGCGCCGAGATCGACAGCCTGTCGCACCGTGCCAAGGAAGAGCTGCGCAAGCAGGTTGGGCAACTGGCCATCGCTGGCGCCGAGAAGATCCTCAAGCGCGAAATCGATGCCAAAGCCCACACGGCTCTGCTCGACCAGCTGGCCAGCGAGATCTGACATGGCCAGTGTGCACACGCTCGCCCGTCCCTACGCCCGCGCCGCGTTCGAGCTCGCCAAGGGCGCGAATACGCTCGCGGAGTGGTCGCAGAAGCTTGGCTTCTCAGCGCACATTACTGAGGTGCCGGAAGTGAAGGCGTTGATCGGCAACCCGAGGTTGGGCGCCGCAGAGCTGACCCAACTGGTGATGCCGGAGGGCGAATTGGCCGATAGCGCTTACTCGCGCTTCGTTGGTCAAGTCGCCAGCAACCGTCGCCTGCCGGCGCTGTCGGAGATCGCGCAGCAGTTTGACGCGCTTAAGCGAGACGACGAGCGCGTGCTCAAGGTCGTAGCGCGCACCGCCGTGCCACTGGCCGCTGCGCAAACCGATTCGTTGAAGGCGGCACTCAAGAAGCGTTTCTCGCGCGATATCGAACTCGACAACGTGATCGACGCCACTGTGATTGGTGGCGCCGTAATCGACGCCGGTGGCGTGGTTATCGACGGCTCGGTTGCTGGTCGCCTTAAAGCACTGGAATCTGCACTTACACATTGAACGAACGTCGGTCGGGCCAGCTTTCAAGCGCTGAGCCGGCCATGCCCGACCTACATTGTCATTACATCCGATGCGTCGATCGCATCACCGAGGCCCACCATGCAAAGCACGCTCAACCCCTCAGAAATCAGTGAGCTGATCAAGAACCGCATTGCCGCGTTCAAAGTCAGCTCCTCTGCTCGCAACGAAGGCACCATTACTTCGGTCGCCGACGGTATCGTGCGCGTGCACGGCCTGGCCGACGCGATGCAGGGCGAAATGATCGAAATGCCCGGCAACACGTTTGCACTCGCCCTGAACCTGGAGCGCGACTCGGTCGGCGCCGTGGTACTGGGTGATTACGAGCACCTGCGTGAAGGCGACTCGGTGAAGACCACCGGCCGCATCCTGGAAGTGCCCACCGGTCCGGAATTGCTCGGTCGCGTCGTCAACGCGCTCGGTGCCCCGATCGATGGCAAAGGCCCGATCAACGCCAAGCAGACTGCGCCAGTGGAGCGTGTTGCGCCGGGCGTGATCTGGCGCAAGTCGGTCGATCAGCCGGTACAGACCGGATACAAGTCGGTTGACGCGATGATTCCCATTGGCCGCGGCCAGCGCGAGCTGATCATCGGTGATCGTCAAACCGGAAAGACCGCGCTCGCCATCGACGCGATCATCAATCAGCGCGGCACCGGCATCAAGTGCGTGTACGTGGCGATTGGTCAAAAGGCGTCTTCCGTAGCCAACGTGGTGCGCAAGCTCGAACAGCACGGCGCGATGGCACACACCATTGTCGTTGCCGCCACAGCGTCCGAGTCGGCGGCGATGCAATACATCAGCCCTTACTCGGGCTGCACCATGGGCGAGTATTTCCTGGAACGGGGCGAGGATGCGCTGATCGTCTATGACGATCTGTCCAAGCAGGCAGTGGCCTATCGCCAGATTTCGCTGCTGCTCAAACGTCCGCCGGGGCGAGAAGCCAATCCGGGCGATGTGTTCTATTTGCATTCGCGCCTGCTCGAGCGCGCCGCGCGCGTTTCCGTCGAGTACGTCGAGAAAGCCACCAATGGTGCCGTCAAGGGCAAGACCGGTTCGCTCACCGCGCTGCCGATCATCGAAACCCAGGCCGGCGACGTTTCCGCGTTCGTACCGACCAACGTCATTTCCATCACCGACGGCCAGATCTTCCTGGAAACCGATCTGTTCAACGCGGGTATCCGACCTGCCGTGAACCCCGGCATCTCGGTCTCTCGCGTGGGTGGGGCGGCGCAGACCAAGATCGTGAAAAAGTTGTCGGGTGGTGTGAAGCTTGCCCTTGCCCAGTACCGCGAATTGGCTGCGTTTGCCCAGTTCGCCTCGGACCTGGACGAAACCACGCGCAAGCAACTTGAGCGAGGTCAGCGCGTCACCGAGTTGATGAAACAGAATCAGTACGCGCCGCTGTCGATCGCCAACATGGCGTTATCCATTTACGCCGCCAACGAGGGATACCTCGACGACCTGCCGTTGAACAAAATCCTCGCGTTCGAGGCCGGCCTGCATGCCTTCATGGCGCAGAACCAGAAAACGCTGATGGACGAAATCGTGCAGAGCGGCAACTGGGACGACAAGATCGAGTCGGTATTCAAGTCTTCGATCATCGAGTTCAAGAAAACCGGAAGCTGGTAATTGCACCGCGGGCCCTGGCCCGCAGTGCCGCGTGAATCCATGTGGCGGACCCACGTTCGCCCAACGCATCAAGGCTAGTCATGGCAGGCACCAAAGAAATCCGTACCAAGATCAAGAGCGTGCAGAACACCCGCAAGGTGACGCGCGCGCTCGAAATGGTCTCGGCCAGCAAGATCCGCAAAGCACAAGACAAGATGAAGGCCTCGCGCCCGTATTCGCGTTTGATGCGTCAGGTGATTGGTCATGTGGCCAAAGCCAACACCGAGTACAAGCATCCGTTTCTGGTGGAACGCGCCGATATCAAGCGCATCGGCTACTTGGTGATCTCGACCGACCGCGGTCTCTGTGGCGGCCTGAACTCTACGTTGTTTCGCAAGCTGCTGATCGAGATCCGCGAGTGGCAGGGCAAGGGCGTGGAAGTCGATATCGTCGCGATTGGACAGAAGGCCGCTGCGTTCTTCAAGCGCCTCAAGGTCAATCTGGTGGGCAGTGTCACCCACCTCGGCGAGAAGCCGCAGGTATCGCAACTGATCGGTGTCATGAAAGTGATGCTCGATGCCTACAGCGAGCGCCGCATTGATCGCCTGTTCCTTTGCTACAACGATTTCGTCAACACGATGACGCAGAAAGCGCGTACCGACCAATTGCTGCCGCTGCCGCCATCCGATGAACTCGAAACCAGCCATGATTGGGATTATTTGTACGAGCCCAATCCGCAGGTCGTGCTCGATGACGTGTTGACCCGTTATGTGGAATCGCTGGTTTATCAGGGCGTGCTCGAAAACCTGGCTTCGGAACATGCCGCACGCATGGTCGCAATGAAGTCGGCTTCGGACAACGCCACCCAGCTGATCGGCGATCTTCAGCTCGTCTATAACAAGGCGCGCCAGGCAGCGATCACGCAGGAAATTTCAGAGATCGTCGGCGGAGCCGCGGCGGTTTGATTTTCACGCGGCGTGCCGCCGCATGAAAATAGATCGAACTTCCTAGCCCATCCCCAGCCCTCCTCGAACATCAGGGAGGGAGAAAAGCCAAAGCGACATCGTATTCAACCGTTTCAAATCAGTTTCGTATTCGGAGTAGACAACATGAGCCAGGGCAAACTCGTTCAGATCATCGGCGCCGTCGTCGACGTGGAATTTCCGCGCGCCGAGGTGCCCCGCGTTTATGACGCATTGAAGGTCGAAGGCACCGCGATCACGCTGGAAGTACAGCAGCAGCTCGGCGATGGCATCGTGCGCACGATCGCGCTCGGCTCCACCGATGGCCTGCGCCGCAACCTGATCGCCATCAACACCGGCAAGGGTATCTCGGTGCCGGTCGGCACGAAGACGCTCGGTCGCATCATGGATGTGCTCGGCAACCCCATCGACGAAGCCGGCCCGATCGGCGAGAAGGAGCGTTGGGAAATCCATCGCTCCGCACCTGCCTATGCAGAGCAAGCCGCGGCCAATGATCTCTTGGAAACCGGCATCAAGGTCATCGACCTGATGTGCCCATTCGCCAAGGGCGGCAAAGTCGGTCTGTTCGGTGGTGCCGGCGTCGGCAAGACCGTCAACATGATGGAGCTGATCAACAACATCGCCAAGGCGCACGAAGGCCTGTCGGTGTTCGCCGGCGTGGGCGAGCGTACCCGCGAGGGCAACGACTTCTATCACGAGATGAAAGACTCCAACGTGCTCGACAAGGTCGCGATGGTCTACGGCCAAATGAACGAGCCTCCCGGCAACCGCCTGCGTGTGGCGTTAACGGGCCTGACCATCGCCGAGTCCTTCCGCGACGAAGGCAAAGACGTTTTGTTCTTCGTCGACAACATCGACCGTTACACCTTGGCCGGC
>JANMSL010000504.1:0-3101 GCA_031389245.1 Lysobacterales bacterium
CCGGAAATGAATCTGGAGTCGGGTCGTCTGTATCGCTGGCGCATGGTGCATTCGGGCGTGCATGAGGGCATTGCACTGCGTATCCGCAAGATCGGCGACAGCAAGCTGCTGAACAGCACCGCGGCGTCCGCCGCAGACCGCGCCGAGGAAGTCGCACGTCTGTGCACCGGCATCGACGTTACCCAGTTCGAAGTAGCCACCGATGGACTGACGCGCGCGCAAGCATTCGCGAAAACCACCAATAATCTGCAGCCGGGTTATCGAAGCGACGTGTTGTTCGCGCTGCCCGAGGCAGGCGACTACTGCGTTTACGATGACGCCGTTGGTGCCGAAGCCTCGCCATCGGCTTCACCGGAGAATGCCAAGGTCTTGGCAATCCTGCACGCAAAGGGCGGACAGGCGATCAAGGACCAGAAAGCCTTCGTCACCGAGCAGCTGACCGCTGCCGCCGATGCCCTGCCTAAAGATGTGCGCGAAGACATCAAGAACGACTTGCGCGATTTGCGACTGACGCGCTTCGTGCCGCATCCGTCGATCAGCGAAGCAGACGTCAAGGCGTCGGGCCTTGCCGAAGTCCCGGTTGAATTCAACATCATCAACCCAACCGCCACCGAGCCGCGCAAGTTCGTGGTCAACGGCAACGAGTTCGAGCCGACGCGGATCGACCACACCTTGATCCTCGGCAAGACCCAGGCGTGGCGCTTGTCATCAGCCAATGCCTCGCATCCGTTCCACATTCACGTCAATCCATTTCAGGTCATCAGCGTGCGCAAGAAAGGCGCCGATGGAAAGCCGACCGGGGACGACATCACCGACGGCCAGTACGCCGGCATGATCGGCACCTGGAAGGACACCCTGTGGGTACAGAGCGACGTGGTGATCGGTACGCGCACGCGTTACCAGCGCTACATTGGCGAGTTCGTTCTGCACTGCCACCTGCTCGACCATGAAGACCAGGGCATGATGCAGAACGTCAAGATCGTGCTGCCCGACAGCAGCGGCGCGCCGACGGCGCAGGGGCATCATTGAGTCCACGCGGCAGAGAAAACCGTGAGCTGCGTTTCGCTGAGCAGGTGAGCGGCACCAGGCGAGCGCAGCGGCAATAACGCTGCCCTCTGAATGATCTGCTGAATTTGAGTGCTGGCCAAGGATGGCCGGACAGCAAGTGCGGTGGCAGCATTATCGAGAATTCGCGCTGCGCGCTGGCGTCGATGTCGGAACCGACTGCCCTACTGCGCCTGCTCGGTAAAGCCCTACGTCGCTGAAAATAAGCTCGTTCGCAGAGCACCCCGCGTGACGTAGGGCTTTACTTCCTTCGCGCCAAATTGCGCCACGCTCATGGGCCGTAAAAGTGTCGCTCGATCTCGGGTAGCACGGCATCGGTCAGTTCGCTCAGGCCTTTTGCATTCTGGTGATAGATGTCCCAGAACGTGTCGCACCGCGTTATGCCGTCAACGTCGAAGAATTCGCTGTAATCGAGCAAACGGATTTTGCCTTCGGCGGCCAGTGGATCGAGAACCATGTGCGCCCATTCGCGCGCACCTTTGGGCATCAGCTCTCGCGACCAATGGTGGGTGACGGGAAGCAGGATCACCAATGGCGGCCGTTTCCAACCGACCGCGCGCAACTCGTGTTGACGTTGGTCCAGCACCTGCTGGCGGTCCACCGGCAGTAGCTTCGCATCCAATCCGCTCCAGTCGCCGCCCTTGCCAGAACTGCCAGCCAGACTTTGGCAGAGAGGCACCAGATGTTTTTCGTTGTCGGTAGTGGGCGCATGGGCAGCACAGGCTGCGAGTGACTGCCAGGGCATCGAGCAGGCGTCAACCTGCTGACGCGGGCCATCAAACAAGGTGTGCTGGCCGAAGCTGGCGAACCACTCTATGGTTTTGCCACGTTGCAGCGGATGACGAATCGCGTCCTGCACATCGCCGCGATACTGATACAGCGCCGAGATCGATCCGAAGCTGCTCGAGTCGCGCCAGTCAAAGCGATCGGCAATGCCGCCGTTGTCGCTGAGCAGGGTCTGGAACGGACGCACGATAGCCAGTTCGTAGCTGCCATTGCTGCTGTATTGCAGATCGGGAACCGAGAGCGCGATCACGCCACCTTGAACCTCACGGTGCTCACTGCGTAGCCAGTCAATCACGGCAAATATGCTCATCCAATGCGAGCCGGGCATGCTCAGGTTGGCATGCACCTTGCCATGCCTCTGGGCTTGTGCGGCAATACGCGCATGATCGAGACCATAGACGGCACGCGAACTGCCGAGTGTCACGAAATCAATGGGGCCCGGTTCTGCAGCGACTGCTTGCTTGACACGAATGCTGGTACCGGCATGACTGTCGGGTGCGGCGAAACGCTCCAGGAAGTTGCTACGGAACACGCCCTCGAGCGCCAGCAGGGCGAGCAGCGGAAGCAGGATTCGCGGTAGCAGATAGCGCATCATCAGACAGTTGCTCAGAACTGGAAATAGATAAAGGGCACGGAATAATTTGGCGTAAACCAGATCAGCGTCAACAGAACCATGGTGGTTACCGCAACATGAACCGGCAGCACCGATTCACCGATCTTGCGCTTGAGATCGAAGCGCCCGCCCAGCCAGTGCAGCAATAGAAACGTCAGTAATGCCACGCAAAGCGCGCCCAGGGCCTGCTGGTTGAAGCTGGTGGAAGCCAGCTCGCCCAGCTTGGACAGCGCCGTCATGCTGCCGGTGAAATCGCGCGCGCGAAAGAAGATCCAGGCGAAGCAGACCATGTGAAAGGTGATGAACCAGCGCAGCACACGCATCGGCAGCAGATCGGATTGCCAACCGGGAATGCGGTTCAACAGCAGTCGCTCGGTGACCAGATAGCTGCCGTGCAACGCACCCCAGATCACGAAGTTCCAGCTGGCGCCATGCCACAGACCGCCCAGCAGCATGGTCAGCATCAGGTTTACATAGGTGAGCGACGGCCCGCGGCGATTGCCGCCGAGCGAAACGTAGAGATAGTCGCGCAGCCAGCGCGACAGGGTCATGTGCCAGCGCCGCCAGAAGTCCTGGATGCTGGTGGCGATGTAGGGGTAATCGAAGTTCTTCGGAAATTGGAAACCGAACAGCATCG
>JANMSL010000517.1:0-3805 GCA_031389245.1 Lysobacterales bacterium
GGCGCCGTCTACCTGAATGCTGACGTTGGATACGACGTTCTCGTGCTCGTCGCGCGCGAGTATCAGCCAGTCGCCCCGATACACCGATGGCCCGACAAACCCCCGCCCATTATCGGACCACGGATAGCGAAGTGTTCTGAGTTCGGCAACAGCGGCGGGCGTCGCGAAGGCAGTAAATGGTTCACGCAGGGCCGCAAGCAGCTGTGCACCCAGTTCTGGCGGCGACTCGGCGTGGACAGCGATGCTATTGACGCCAACGAATGTGGGGAACTGGTCACCCGCAGTGAGATAAACCTCACGGCCCAATTTTATTTCTTTTGCAGGTTTGAACGAAACGCTCGCCTGTCCGTTTCCATCCGAGGCGATGCGCGCTTCGCTGCCCCATTCACCGTTTTCAGCTTTGACTTCGCCCTCGCCCAACTGAACGCGAAACACCACGACAGCGCCCGTGACCAGTTGGTGTCTCTTGTCGGTGACGCGCACCGTCAACGGCTCATCGGTCTCTTGGTCGACTTCAACGAATTGGAAATCGGTGCTGGTGAGTTTCGCAACATAGCGTGCGGCACTCGGATCTTCGTTGACGCCTGGAGCGTTGGGATCATAGAAAGGCGGCGCCCAATCCCCGGGATTGGTCGTCGTCGCGCTACCGGCATACTGCCCGGCGATAAACCAGCCGCTGGCACCCGTTGCAGGATCTTCTGCACGCCACACGGCGCCGGACCAAAGATTCAGCGTGACTTCACTTGCGGCGACTTCGACGCGCCAGCCACGGGCGAGTTGCTGATTGATTTCCTCGCGGATGTTGGCGCCGAGTGCGACCGCCGCTGGCAACGTGCCGCCGGTCTGAATGACACGCGCGGTGCCGTTTTGTGCAGCCAGCTGCAAGCCCTTGTCGGCGGAGATGGACGGGACGCCCCAATCGTTCTCGAAGATCCAGTGCTCGAGCGCACTGCCGTGCAGGCTGGTGTAGCGCAAAAACTCCGCTTCGCGATTACGCAAAACGCTGGTCGCGATCGGCTGCGTCGGACGCTGCGCGGCATCAAAACTCACGCCTTTGAGGATGAGTCGCGCGGGCAGGTCGAGCAGAGTCTGGACTTGATACTCAACCAGCGTAAGGCCAATGCTGGGTGCAGGCCGTATCGGCAACACCCCAACAAGGTTGGCAAGCTCGTTCTCGGCTTGATCCCAGGTGTTGGCGTAGCGCAGGCCCAGACTGGCGAGACGCTGCGCAGCGACAAATTCGCTGTCATTGGGATGCGGTATGTCGAGCAATGAAACCGGTGTGGCGCCGGCCTGGGCGCCGAGGGTTAACGCGGTGTAACTACCGGCAATCAACTGCTGACTGGTAACCACCTCGCCCGCAGGAGTTTCGCTGATCAACTCGAGGCGATGCGCGGTGCCTGGCGTCCAATCGAGCGTGCTGTGCGCATCAGGCTCGCCGCGCAGCAGCAAACGCGCGCGCACACGAATCAGGTAGGCCGGGGTCAGCGGGAACGAGCCGAACCCATTGATGATGTTCTGGTCGTCTTCGCTGGCGGGCTGATAAGACAGCGTCAGGCGACGACCGAGGAGTTCGCTGACGCGAAATTTATGCTCCAGTGCCACCGCACTATTTGCGTCAATGGTTGCGCGCAGGCGAACACGCAACCATTGCTGATCGGCGTCGGCAAGCGCGGTCGCCTCGTAAACGATACCGATGAGCTTGGCCGGCAGATTGGCCGGCAATACGCCGAGCGGACGCGCGGCAACCACATGACGCTGCAGTTGCGTGTCGAGCAGCGGTTGACCGGCCTGTGTTGCGAGCCAGGCCTGCGCGCGTTGGCGCAAGCCATCGAGCGGCAGGCTGGTCTGCGGGGCTGCGAGCCATTCGTTGACGAAGTTGTTGGCGCCAATGCCGGCGCGGCCCAGCACGTCGCCGGATGCAGTGAAGGTGTATTCCTTGATGGCGGGCGCGAGCGGAATCCAGGCTTTGCCACCGGCATCGACATGCGTGCCGCGATAGTTGCCATAAGGCACGTACGCGCTGACAAAGAGGTGCTCGATGCGGAACGCGTCCACAGCGGCGCCGCGGATGACCGGTTCGTGCGCGATGCCCGCCGCCGTGAGCGCGCGACCAACATCAGCAGCGGAAGTCACACCCAGCATCGGTCCCAACTGCGCGAGTTCCAGCTCGACCACTCCCTTCACGTAACGCGCCGGCATCGAACTGGCGCGCAGCAGCGCAATCAAAAGACTGGCCTGATCGGCATCGTTGCCAGCGCCGCTGCGCAAGGTCTCGGTGGCGCCCTTCTGCGCGCCGGCGTACCACTCAGTGCGGATCTGGCTGCGCACAAAGTCGTGGATGCGCACGGGTTCGTATTGCAGACTCAGTGCTTTGTCGGCGATGGCTGGACTGATGGCGGTATCGGGCGTGGCGGTCAGATCCGTCGAACCACCTGGGATGGCCGTGGTGCTGGCAAAGCTTGGCGCGGTCGCGACGGTGGTGGGCAACGGACGCGGTGCGAAATCCGGCGGCGACACTGGCAACGCACGAGTTCCCAGAATGCGCGTGATGTGCTCGGGCTGGCTGTCAAGCAATACGACGCGAAGTGCGTCCAGCGACGCGGTACCTGCTTTGTCCTTTGATTCGACGAGCGCAGCCTTCAATGCCGACTCGATCATTCGCAGCTTGACGCCTTGCACGCCGTCTGCCGCTTGCCAACGCGTAATTGCGGACGCCACGCCGATGGACTTTGCGCGCGCGCCTACGTCTTCGAGTTCGCTGCGCATCAACACCACTTCGCCCAGCGCGCGGCGCATCAGTGCAGAACGCTGGTCACTGGTGAGCGCATTGCTGGCAGGGCGAGTCAGTGCCTCGTTAAGTGCGCGCAAACTATTCGGCGCTGACGCCGGTGCTTTCGACTCAAGCGGGTCGAGATCGTTCCTTGCAAGTGCTCGCTGCGATTTCAGTTGCGCGACGAACGCACCAGGGTCTTCACCGCGCATCATGGCATCGCGCGCTGCGTGCTCGGCATCGTGCGATGTGGTGTTCATAGCAAAGACGAGTGCGCTTCCGGAGCACACAAACGCCAGCAACACGGCAAACCAGCGCGACGATGCAATCGTCCGATCGCCCCACCCGTTGCGATGCGTTGCGCTCATCGATCCATTCCCTTTGGTCATGACAAGATTCCTTCTCATAGCGCGCGCTCCTGCGTATGGCCAATCCGGGTCGGTGCCGCGGCCATTGCTGGGTTAAACCGGTTTGCTGCAGACACGCGGATGATCAGGATCATCACGATCAACAGCAGCCAACCAAAACCATTGCCGGTGGGCACGGGTACCAACTCGATGACCCCCGTTGCGATGACGGTGATCATGATGGTCGCGCTGGCGTTGCCCAAGCCCTCCTCGGCTCGTACCGTAAACACGTTGGCGCCGCCGATCAAGGGCACGTCGGGCACAGTGAAACTGCCGCCAAGGCTGGCCTGGGTCAACCATTCAGCACCGTCGCGGCGCACACGCACCAGCGCGCCTGGACTAGTGGTTCCGACGAAGTCGACGTGCGTGGCATCTGTGCTGCTGTTGTCGATCGGTGCGGTAACGTTGAGTAGCAGCACACCGCCCACGGTGATCGGCAGCGGCTGCGTTGTCGTCATGTTGCCGGCGGCGTCCTGTGTTCGCGCGGTGAGTTGGTGTGGACCGAAACTCAGCACCGGCAAGGTGGAGCCGTAGCGACCAGCGAGTATGTCGATGCCTGACAGCGCGACCCAACCGCCGTTGTCGATGCGAAGCTCAGCGTTTGCGATCGTACTCAGCCGATCGG
>JANMSL010000563.1:0-5110 GCA_031389245.1 Lysobacterales bacterium
GGCATGCTCGATGGTCGACAACCGATGCGCAATGACCAGCGCAGTACGTCCTACCAGGATGCGGTCCAGCGCCTGCTGGATGAGTCGCTCGGATTCGGTGTCCAGCGCCGACGTGGCCTCATCGAGAATCAGCACCGGCGCATTCTTCAGAATCGCCCGCGCAATCGCCAGCCGCTGGCGCTGTCCGCCCGACAGCAGCACCCCGCGATCACCAATGCGGGTTTCCATGCCCTGCGGCAGCAGATTGATAAACTCCATGGCATTCGCCGCCGTTGCCGCCGCTTCGATCTCCGCCGGTGTGGCTGCGGACAAAGCGCCGTAGGCGATATTGCGCGCGATCGTGTCATCAAACAACACGACATTCTGACTGACCACGGCAATCTGTTGACGCAGACTTTGCAGCCGGTAATCGGTGAGCGCTGAGCCATCGAGCAGGATGCGTCCCGCCGTCGGCTCATAGAAGCGCGGCAGCAAGCGCAACAGGGTACTTTTGCCGCTGCCGGAGCGACCGACGATGGCAGTCAAACTTCCAGCCGGCACGTCAATACTCACACCGTGCAAAACCTGCGGCTTGTCCGCCGCATAGCGAAAAGACACCGACTCGAAACGAATTTCGCCGCGCACGCGCTGTGGGGCGAGCTGGCCGCTGTCCACTTCCTCGGGTTCATCAAACACTTCAAATAAACTGCTGGCGGCGGCGATTCCGCGCTGCGTTACTGTCTGCACATTGGTCACTCGCTTGATCGACGGCAGCATTGCCATCATCGCGCCAATGTGTGACATGAACATGCCGGCGGTCATGCCGTCGCTGACTGCAGCGCGCCCGGCGACATAGACGATGGTGGCCAGCGCAATCGCGGCCAACACCTGGACTACGCCGGAACTGGCCGCCTGGGTAGCGACGACCTTGAGATTGAGGCGAAAATTGTTGCGCGCGAGAGCGGTGTAACGGGTGAGCTCCTGCTCGCTTCCGCCAAAAATCTTCACTGCCTCGTGACCGGCCAGCGCTTCCTCGGAAGCATGTGCCAAGGCGCCATAGGCGTGCTGGATATTCTCGTTGATGCGTCGATAGCGACGCCCGACCACGGCAACGATCACCGAGATCACCGGCACCATGACGGCAACCGTCAAGGTGAGTTTGGCGCTCTGGTAAAACATCACACCGAGCAGCACGACGATGGTCAGCGCCTCGGTCATCATGATTTTTACCGCATCGCTGGCCGCGTGCGCGACCTGTTCGGCGTTGTAGTTCAGTCGCGACACCATCGTCGCCGTCGACTCACGGTCGAACCAGGAAGACGGCAGGCGCAGATATTTGGAAAGCAGCTCGGTGCGCAGCGTGACCACCACGGAGCGGCCGACACGCGCCGACCCGACATCGGCCAGAAAACCCGAAATGCCCCGCACCAGAAAAATAGCCACGATGGCGAACGGCAACCAGCGCAACATGACCGGATCACGCTCGATGAAAGTGCCATCGACCATGGGTCGCATCAGCGCGGTAAAAGCACCCGCCATCAGCGCCTCCCCGGCCATGCCCACCATCGCCACCAACGCGATCGGCCAGTGCGGACGCACATAGCGCAGCAGCCGCCGATAGATAACGATCCAATCGTCACTTGCCCCGGCGACGGGTACCGGCCCGCTCACCGTTCGCCTGCAGGCTTCGCGGTCTGGGACTTGGCAGGCACCGTTGCAATCGACAGGCGTGCAAATCCGAGTTGGCCCAGTGCATCCATCGCAGTGACCACTGCCTGATGCGGCGTCTTGCCGTCGGCACGCAGATTGACCGGTCGCTGCCGGTCTTCGCCGGCCGCAGCGCTCAATGCTTCCTTGATCGTCTCCACGTTCGGATTCAGCACTTCATTGGCGCCAATATAAGTACGCCCTTCAGCATCAATCAACACCGTCAATCCGTCCTGCTCGGTGGTGACCGGCTCAGCTGACGACTCGGGCAACGCCACGCGCATCAGCGAACGGTGTTCAAAAGTGGCGGTCATCACGAAGAACATGAGCAGGGTCAACATGACGTCGATCAGCGGGATCACACTGATTTCAAAATCGTCACCGGCCGAGCTCCTGGCAAATTTCACTTGGTGGCCCTGCGTGCAGCTGCCACTGCCGGCGGTTCCGCATCCATCGAATCGACCAGCGCGATCACTTCACGCTCCATGTCCACGCCAAGGCTGACCACTTTGCCGCGAAAATAGCGATGCATGATGTAGGCGGGAATCGCCACCACCAAGCCGGACGCTGTGCACACCAGCGCCTCGCCGATTCCGCCCGCCATCTGGTTGGCATCACCGATACCGTGCGTCATCACCGCCAGAAACATACGAATCAAGCCGATCACAGTGCCCAGCAAGCCGAGCAATGGCGCGATCAGGGCAATGGTGCCCAAGGTATTGAGAAAACGTTCCAGGCCATGCATGGCATGGCGCCCGGCATCCTCCACGCGTTCCTTCACGGCATCGCGGCCCAGATGTCGTACGCGCAGGGCCGCAGCAAACACTTCACCGAGCGGTGAGGTCTTGGCGAGGGCTTGCAAGTGATTCTCATCAAGACGACGGTTCTGCAGCGCCCAGGCCTTGACCTCAGCGGTCAGGTGCGGCGGCAGAATCTCCTTTCTGCGCAACGACCAAAATCGTTCCAGCACAATGGCCAAGGTCATTACCGCAGCCAATCCAATCGGAATCATGGCCTTGCCACCGGCCGCTAGCAGTTCCAGCACGCAATCTCTCCCACGCTTCGGTTACATCAGCGCGCATCATAACAATGCCAGCACAGTGCGGCGAGGGCGCCCCGCTCCCATTGCGGGGCGCCGCATGCTTCATCGCTCAGGCCGCGTGGCCAATTCCGAAGTCAAATGCTGCACTTCAGCGCGAGAATCGCTTCAATGCCCAGGCCACCACCAAGCCTGCCAACAGCCAGCCCACGCCCTGTTCGATCAGGGCAGCGACGGTAAAATCTGTCGGGAACCGATACCAGTTCCACATCGGGACGGCGTTGGCGACCCAGCCGAAAACGCCGGTCAACAGCACCAGCATCACCCTGCTGCCATAACCGACGGCAGCGAAGGACACCAGAAACGCCACCAGCAGCGCAGACACGGTATTGGTGGCCCATTCGATGGCCAGATTGCTGCCCATGTTATTCATCGTGTCCATACCGCGCGGCTGATAGACCACAAAAGCGTAAGGATTGGCAAGAAGCCGCTCGCCATAGGCTTTGGCCCTGGTCTTGTCGGTCATCGCCGCCATGTCCATCGGCAAAACATACACGCCGGCGCCGGCCTGGAAGTTGTCTTTGACACTGGCCAGCACCGCGTCCTGCTGTGCCGGCGTCGCCTCAATCATGCCGGTCTCACCCAACGGCAGCAGGGTGTGCGCCACAAAGCCCCAGAAAAATACAACGAGTCCGCCAAGCAGCCCTCCGATCAGAATGCCTTTCATCAGTTCTCTCCCCAGCGCAACCGTGCGCGCGCAGAGTTGACCAGCAAGCGCTGCCGGACTCAAGTGTCGACCGACGCACGCGCAACGCTCGCGCAGTGCTGATGTGCCATGTGCCTAGTGGGGCAGCGCGATCCGCCGCAGCCACCAACCATGTTCTGCGCCCTCAGTTGCGCGACTTGCGCAGCGCGCGAATCTCATCGAGCCGGGATTTGATCCGCGTCTCGATGCCGGCGTCCACCGGCTGATAATAAGTGCGCTCGCCCAATTGATCGGGGAAGCATTGCTGATCATAGGCGACGCCACCTTCGACATCCGGGTCGTACTGGTAACCGCGACCATGTCCGAGTGATTTCATCAGCCGCGTGGGCGCATTGCGCAGCGCGATCGGCACCGGCAACGATCCGTGTTCACGCACATCCTGTTGCGCCGCCTTGAACGCCACGTAGCTGGCGTTGCTCTTCGGCGCCATCGCCAGATACACCGCGATCGAGGCCAACGCCAGGTCGCCTTCTGGACTACCCAATCGATCAAACGCCTCCCATGCCGCGATCGTGCGCTCCAGCGCCGATGGATCGGCCAGACCGATATCCTCCACCGCCATGCGGGTCAGACGCCGCGCCAGGTAGGCAGCATCGCAGCCGCCATCGAACATGCGCGCGATCCAGTACAGCGCCGCATCGGGATTGGAGTTGCGTACCGACTTGTGCAACGCCGAAATCTGGTCGTAGAAAACATCGCCGCCCTTGTCGAAACGACGCACACGATCGGCCAGCACCTGGTCCAGAACCGCGGCATCGATCTGCCCATCACTGGCCAGCTCGGCGGCGATCTCCAGCAAGGTCAGCGCGCGGCGCACGTCGCCATCAGCAGCGCGTGCAATCGACTGCAGCGTCTCGTCTGCCACTGTCAAATGCAGTTCACCCAGGCCGTGCACGCCATCACCTAGTGCGCGCTGCAGCGCCATGACCACGGCCTCGGCCGAAACCGCTTCCATCACGTGCACCCGGCAACGCGACAACAGCGCCGAAATCAGTTCGAAACTGGGGTTTTCCGTCGTAGCGCCTACAAACACAATGCTGCCGCGCTCGATATGCGGCAGAAATGCATCCTGCTGTGCCTTGTTGAAGCGATGCACCTCATCGACAAACAGCACCGTGCGACGCCCCTGCGCAAATTGCAGCGCGGCCTGGGCCAGCACCGTTCGCACTTCGGCCAGATTGGTCAACACCGCCGACAACGCCACATACTCGGCATCCGAATAATGTGCCAGCACGCGTGCCAGGGAAGTCTTGCCACACCCCGGCGGCCCCCACAGAATCATCGAGTGCACACGACCGGATTCAATCGCCCGACGCAGTGCCGTGTTTGGTGCAAGCAAACGTTGCTGCCCGACAAAATCATCCAGCACCCGCGGCCGCATGCGCTCAGCGAGCGGACGCAGCGCAGCGGAAGGATCGATGGTGGAGGTCAGCGCAGGTTGATGCATGTCGCGATAATGGCAGAAGCCGATTTGAGTTCATCAGTGGGCTGGAACATGCGCCTGGTACAGCGCACATTCAACGCTCGCATTGACACACGCGTTCAGCACCTGATCCGACCCGCAGCGCAATGTGCCTGCGTTCGCGCATTTCAGCGCAATGGCCGTACTTCCGCGCCGC
>JANMSL010000573.1:0-1581 GCA_031389245.1 Lysobacterales bacterium
GTTCGTAGCGACCATCGGCGAGGCGTCGACGGGCGAGGCCGTAGTGTTCGATGTAGTTGATGACTTCCAGGGTGATGGCGGCGATCAGGCCTTGGGCGAAGAAAAAGATCAGGCCTTGTGCGCCAACGCTGAGCGCGATGCCGGTGGCCATCAACAAGGTGACGGCGCTCCACAGCAGCATCTCGTTGCGCCAATGCAGTAGCGGCAATTGCGCGCGACGCAGGCGATCGGCTTCCAGCTTCCAGGCATTGCGTGTGTTGCGCCAAAGCCCCTGTACAACGAATGGATAAACACTGCGGCCCAGTGGCGCCGAGGAGGCGTCCTGCGGGGTGCTGACGTGCACGTGATGCCCGCGCACATGTTCGATCTTGAAGCCGAAGTAGTTGACGGTGCATAGCAACAGGCCACCGGCTATGGGTTCGAAGCGGCTCGATTTGTGGATCAATTCGTGGGCGACATTGATGGCGAGAATGCCGCTGACCACGCCCTGCGACAGCACCCATCCGATCTTTCCCGCGATGCCGAGTGGCAATGCGCTGAACTGCACCGATGCCCAGTACACCAGCACCAGTTGGATCGGCAGACAGGCCAGCGTCAGCACCTGATACCAGCGGCGCAGGTGCAGGCGTTCGGCTTCGATTTCGTCAGGGTTGCTGGCGTCCTTGCCGATCAGGTAATCGAACAGCGGCAGCAGCACAAACAGGAAGAACAGCGGAAACCACGCCGTCAGATCGGGCGGCAGCGTGCCGTTTCGTGCCATCGCTGCCGAGATCGGCATCAGTGCCGGCGTGACGAATGCCAGCAGATAGCCCAGGGCTTTGAGTCGGTGCATCGCGGGCTCCACAGAATGTAAGTCGATTGTCCGACCTGCGCGCCCCGCAGGCAACCATGGGCGTAATCAAAAGTGGACGCGATCAAATCACCACGGGTTCCGGCTCGATGGTCACGCCGAACTGCTGCTGTACCTTGGCCTGAACCCGCTGTGCCAAGGCCAGCAATTGGGCGCCCGTTGCGTTGCCGTGGTTGACCAGGACCAGCGCATGCCCTGAGGCAATCCCGGCATCGCCGTCGCGGAAGCCCTTGAACCCAGCCTGTTCGATCAGCCAACCGGCGCTGAGTTTGATGCGTTCGGCGTCGGTAGTTTTCCAATGCGGCATGGCGGGGTAGGCCGCCGTCAGCGCCTCAGCACGCGTGATGTCGACCAGAGGGTTTTTAAAAAAACTGCCGGCGTTGGGCAAAATCGAAGGCTGCGGCAGTTTGCGCCGGCGCAATCGACGCACCGCGGTTGCTACATCGGCGGCGTTGGGCGCGGCGATGTCGAGCGCGGCGAGTTCTTCACCGATGCCGGCATAGTCCATTTTCAGCGCAGCGCTGCGACTGAGTCGCAAACGAATCTCGGTGACGATGTAGCGATCCGGCTCGTGTGGTGCGGCGCCAATCCAGAATATCGGCGCCTACGGTGTTGAGCTGTCCGACACCCTGCACGAAGTCGACGCGTTTGATCGCAGGCTACGCAAGCAGGTGATTCTGTCCCGGGCCGAATGCCGATTCGGCTATCGCGACAGCGTGTTCAAACACGAG
>JANMSL010000599.1:0-4640 GCA_031389245.1 Lysobacterales bacterium
CCGGATACTGCCCACCAGGGCAAGGAAATCTGTTTCAATTTCAATGGTTCCAGTGGCACTGTGGCGATCGTGGACGTGACCAACAAGGCCGCGCCGATCACCTTGTCGAGCAACTCATACGCGGGCTCGCGCTTTACCCATCAAGGCTGGCTGACCGAGGATCACCGTTTTCTGCTGGTCAATGACGAACTGGACGAGACCCAGGTTGGACATAACGCACGTACCTACGTCTGGAACGTATCCAATCTGGATGCGCCCACGCTGGTCGGGTTTCATCAGCACGCGCTGCCGGTCATTGACCACAATCTGTATGTGCACGGCAACTATGTGTTCGAATCCAACTACGAGGCCGGGCTGCGTATCCTGCGTCTGGACAATCTGACGAGTTCGCCGCCGGTGCTGACGGAGGTGGCGTTTTTTGACACCTATCCCGCCGCACAGTCGCCGCAATTCAATGGCAACTGGAACAACTACCGGTTCGAGCGCAGTGGCGTGGTGATTGCCACGGGGATCGACGAAGGTTTTTACGTGCTGCAGCCGCGATTGTGCACACCGCCGGCGACGCCGACTGCGCTGAGCGCCGTCGCGAACGGTACCAACCGCATCGATCTTGCCTGGACTGGATCGGGCCAGCCTGGTAGCAGCTTCCAGGTCGAGCGCGCGCAAGGCGGTTGCGGCGGCGCGTTTCAAACCCTCGTAGCCGAGCATCCTTCGGCTGTATTCAATGACACCACGGCTTCCGGTCAGACCACTTATGGCTATCGCGTCAGTGAACGCAACGGTGCCGTCTGTAGTTCGGTTGCCTCTGCCTGTGTCAGCGCCAGCACAACCGGTGCTTGCACCGCGCCGCCGGTGTTTGACGGGATTGCAGCGGCGATCAATAGCAGCCAGGCGCAATGCCGCATTGATCTGTCGTGGCCCGCGGCTGCGGCGGCATGTGGCAGTGGCGCCCACTTTGAGATTCATCGCGATACCAGTGCCAGCTTCGCTCCGAGCCCAACCAATCGCATCGCGGACGCACTCAGCGCGGTTCAATATAGTGATGTCGGTTTGAGCAGCGGTGTCGAGTACCACTATGTGGTGCGCGCACGCGATGTCGCCAGTGGTGCTGCGGAAACCAACCAGCGCACAGCGAGCGCGCGGGTTAGCGGGCCGTTAGTGCCTGGGACTTTCAGCGCGGGCGCTGAGCCGGGAGACCCCGGTTTCGACGAGGGTTCCAGCCCGACGGCGATGCCGGGCAAGTCCGTCGCCAGCCCCAAACATGCTGGATGGCATCCGGCCAACGACCGCAAGCGCAGCGGCATCTTCAGTTACTGGTCAACCCGCGCCAACAACCTGTGTGCGTCTTTGGTTTCGCCCAACATTTCGCTGCAGTCAGGTGGGTCGCCGACCCTGTCCTTTTGGCAGGCATTTTCCACCCAGGCCGGCCAAGACGGCGGCGTGGTCGAAATCTCTACCGACGGTGGCGGGACCTGGGCGCGATTGACTCCAGTGGGTGGCTATCCGGGCACCATCTCCGGCACCGAAACGCTTTGCGGGATCGCCCCCGGCGCTGGCGCAGTGACTGGCTCGAACGGGCTGACCTTCGCCCAGACCAGTGTCAACCTCAGCGCGTACGCTGGCCAGAGTGTGCGTCTGCGCTGGCTGTATCGGAGCAATGCGGCGACCAATCCCAATCCGGGCGGCTGGTATGTCGATGACGTCTCGATCACCCAGGCCATGGTGCCGGGTCCCTGTGTAATTACCCTGCCGGATCCGGTATTCGGCAACGGGTTCGAGAATTGACCCCGGGGCGTTGCGTGGATTGGAGTGAATCGCCTGCGCCGTTAACGTAGCGACTGCCATCGCATATTTGCCGTGTGCAAGCACACGTGGTTGCGCATGAACCGCGCAGCAGCCAATCCATTGCCGCGTTGGTGGCGACCAAAGCAACCGGGCTATACTGTTGCGGATCATGACCTTACTCTTTCGCGATGCGAGCGGCCCGCGCCTGGGTTCGCGCCGCTCAGTGGTGTGCATTGGCGCGTTCGACGGTGTGCATATCGGCCATCAACGGTTGCTGGCGCAAGTGCGTCAACGCGCCGATGCGCTGAGCGCGGACGCCGTCGCGATCAGCTTTGAGCCGCTGCCACGCGAGTTTTTCCAACGTGGTGGACCCATTTCGCGGCTGAGTTCGGCCCGAGAGAAATTCGAGCGGCTGCGTGCTGCAGGCATGCATAGTGTCGGGTTGCTGCGCTTCAACCGCGCGCTGGCGGATACTTCTGCCGAGGATTTTGTACAACGCCTGCTGGTCGATCGTTTGGCTGCAAGCGAGATTTGGATCGGACCGGATTTTCGTTTCGGACATGGACGCCTGGGTGACGTTGCGCTGCTGCGGCAGCTTGGTGCCACTGGAGGGTTTGCAGCACATGCCGTCGATGGCATGGAATACGCCCAGGGGCGCGTGAGCAGTTCGCGCATCCGTCAGGCTTTGCAGAGTGCCGATCTCGGCGCCGCCAAGGCCATGCTGGGGCGCGATTTCTCGATCAGCGGTTGCGTCGTGCATGGGCTCAAACTGGGCCGCACACTGGGTTATCCCACGGCCAATCTGCCGCTGGGCAAGCGCATCCCGCCGGTGCATGGCATCTACGCGGTGCGGGTGAGCGGGGCAGGGTTGCGCGATTGGCCCAGTGTTGCCAGCCTCGGCACGCGCCCGACAATTGCCGGACGCGAGCTCTTGCTCGAGGCGCATCTGTTTGACTTTAATGGCGATCTGTACGGTCAGCGGCTGGAAGTCGCCTTTGTCGGCAAGTTGCGCGACGAGGCAAAGTTCGACAACCTCGACGCACTCGTGGTGCAGATGGACATCGACGCGGCACAGGCTCGCGCCCTATTGGCGCCTGCAACGAATGTGGGAGTTACCCAGTAGTGAGCGCGGATACGCAGAACCCAAAAACGACCGGTAGTGATTACGAACGCACCGGCGATTACAAACGCACCATCCACCTGCCGGAAACCGACTTTCCGATGCGCGGTGACCTGCCGACGCGCGAGCCGCAGATTCTGGCGCGCTGGGAAGCGGGCGACCTCTATCCGCGCTTGCAGAAGCACACGGCGGCGCGGCCCAGTTATGTGCTGCACGATGGGCCGCCCTATGCCAACGGCCAGATCCACATCGGCCATGCGGTCAACAAGACGCTGAAAGACATCGTGGTCAAATCCAAATTGCTCGGTGGCTTTCGTAGCGACTACGTGCCCGGCTGGGATTGCCATGGCCTGCCGATCGAACTGGCGGTCGAGAAGGACATCGGCAAGGTCGGACAGAAAGTGGACGCGCGCACCTTCCGCGCCAAATGCCGCGAATACGCCAGCGAGCAGATCGATGGCCAGCGCGCTGACTTCAAGCGCCTGGGCATTCTCGGTGTATGGGACCAGCCCTATCGCACCATGGATTTCCGCTTCGAAGCCGACATGCTGCGCACCTTGGCGCGCATCGTCGAGAACGGCCACCTGGCGCGCGGTGTAAAGCCAGTGCACTGGTGTTTCGACTGCGGCTCGGCGCTGGCCGAAGCCGAGATCGAATACGCCGACAAGGCTTCGCCGGCAATCGATGTCGCCTTTGATGCCGTGGATCCCGACGCGGTAGCCCGCCAGTTTGGTGTTGATGCGCTGGATGCGATTGTGTCGGTGCCAATCTGGACCACCACGCCATGGACACTTCCGGCCAATCTGGCCGTTACCTTGCACGCCGAATTTGACTACGCGTTGATCGAGGCGCTGCCGCGCGCCGGTCGACGCGTGCTGATCGTGGTGGCCGAAGCCTTGGTCGAAGAAGTCGCCAAGCGTTACGGCATCGATGCGCCGGTCATTCTGGGTCGCGCCAAGGGTGCCGCGCTGGAACGACAGATGTTGCGCCACTGTTTTTATGATCGCCAGGTGCCGGTGATTCTCGGTGACCATGTCACTGCGGAATCCGGCACCGGTGCCGTGCACACCGCCCCCGGTCATGGCCAGGAAGATTTCGTCGTTGGCCAGAAATACGGCATCGGTGTGCTCAATCCGGTCGGCAGCAATGGCGTGTTCGTGCCCGGTACTGATCTGGTCGAAGGCCAGCACGTATGGAAGTCGAACGACTTCATCATCGCGTTGCTGCGCGAACGCGGCGTTCTGCTCGCTGCCGAAAAAATCACGCATAGCTACCCGCATTGCTGGCGCCACAAGACACCGGTGGCGTTTCGCACCACACCGCAGTGGTTTATCAGCATGGAGCAGGCTGGCCTGCGCGCCGATGCGCTTGAGGCGATCAAGCAGGTGCGCTGGATGCCCGACTGGGGTGAGGAACGGATCTCGTTGATGGTGAAAAATCGCCCGGACTGGTGCATCTCGCGCCAGCGCACCTGGGGCGTGCCCATCGCGATCTTCATCGACAAGGTCAAGGGCGAGCCGCATCCGCGCAGCGTCGAATTTCTGCGCGCCGTCGCCGAGCGCGTTGAGAAAGAGGGTGTCGATGCCTGGTATGAACTTGATGCTGCCGCGTTGCTCGGCGATGAAGCCGACCAATACGAAAAGGTCACCGATATTCTGGATGTCTGGTTCGACTCCGGCGTCACCCACGCCTGCGTGCTGAACCAGCGCGAAGAGCTGCGCGGCGAGCGCGCCGG
>JANMSL010000116.1:0-8403 GCA_031389245.1 Lysobacterales bacterium
ATGTGGCTGACCGGCTTCGATGCACCCACGGTGTCCACGCTATATCTGGACAAACCGATGAAAGACCACTCGTTGATGCAGACAATCGCCCGCGCCAATCGCGTGAGCAGCTTCCAGATCAATGGAGTGTCAAAGCGCAACGGCGAGATCGTCGATTACTACAACGTGTTCCGCAACATGAAGCGCGCCTTGCGTCAGTACGCGCAGGGCCAGGAAGATACCGAACGCCCGCCGGTTCCTGAGAAAACCGAGCTGTTTGCCCTGCTCGACGACGCGATCGCGCAGGGTCGTTCGTTCTGCGAGGAGCGCGGCGTCGATCTGAATGCCGTGTTGTCCAAGTCGGACATTTTCGACAGGCTGGGCCAGTTCAATATGTTCGCCGATACCTTGCTCGGCAACGACGAATGGCGCAAGTCGTTCAACGTTTACGAGAACAGCATCAGCGGCCTGTATGAAGCCTGCAAGCCCGAGATCGTCGGACGACCGGTCGCGCGTGCTGTGGCGGTGTTTCAATATCTGCGCGGTGTCATTGAAAGCATTGTTGGCCAAGCGGATATCGAGAAGGTGGCGCTGCGTGTCAGCGACTTGCTTGACCAGAGCGTGGTGGTGGACCGGCATGGCGAGACGCTGCACGCCTCGGCCACCCAAAATTCAAACGAATTCCTGGGCATTGCCAAAGGAAAGGTCTGGGACCTGAGTACGATCGATATCGAAAAGCTGCGACAGGAGTTTGGCGAAAAGCCTTACAAGAACATCGAGATCGCCGACCTACGCCAGTTCATCGACCACAAGCTGCAGCAAATGCTGGAAACCAACGTCACCCGCACCGATTTCGCAACACGGTTGCAGAACATCATCGACAACTACAACGCGGGCGGCTCCTCCAATGAAGAGTTCTACGATGCGCTGCTGCATTTCGCGCAAAACGCTCGGGAAGAACAGGAACGGCATATTCGCGAAGGCCTGAGCGAGGACGAGTTGGAGCTGTACGACCTGCTCAAGAAGGACGGCCTCACCCAGGACGAGACCCAGAAGGTAAAACTCGCTGCCCGACATCTGTTGCGGCGACTGGTTGAAGAGACCCCCAGGGTGCTGGTGCAGGACTGGTTCAAGGACCGGCGAACACAAGAGGTGGTGCGCGCTGCAGTGTCAACCGTGCTGCATAGCGACCTGCCACCCAGTTATGACCGCGCGCAGTTCACCCAGAAATGTGACCGGGTTTTCGAGGTGATTCTCGACTATGCGAGTCACGGCAAAAAATGGGCTGCATGACGATTCGCGAAAATCTCGTGACTCAATTTTGCTCCCAAGTAAATTTTTTCGATCTACCCGTCCAAAACCCAAAAAGCCACGCCTTCGCTGTCTCTCTGCCGGCGGATGCGGGGCTGGCTTCGACAACTTCGAGTATCAACGCTCGAGCGGCCCGATCGAAGCGGGATCGGCGGCACCGCCGGCGAAAATCACCACTATGCCCACGACTTGAAGCAGAAAGGGTGATCTAGCCTGTTGCCAGTGCACCACGACAAAAAACAGGCTGATGATCGGCAACAGCAACATTCCGATACCCCATAAGATGCTCGTTTGAAAACCGACCACGAGCAGCCAAAGGCCACCGACAACGGTGAGCAACACACCAACGATAAACAGGAATGACACGGCACTCAGCTCCGGCGAAGATTTAGTTCGCGACTGAGGCAACCACTCGAGCAAATTCCTTCGATCACACATTGATCGTGGCGGAAGACAGACCCCAGTAGCGCGTCAGGTCAATTGCTTCAGACCAATTGATGCTATCGCAATGTGTTACGCGAACCGAATTTCCTGATGAATGCGTGCACTTCGGGATAGACCTTCTCGCGCCAGCGCCGGCCGGAGAACACGCCGTAGTGGCCGGCACCGGCAGCGACGTAATGTTGACGCCGTTTCGCGGCGATGCCTGAGCACAGCGCATGCGCGGCCTCGGTCTGGCCGCTGCCGGAGATATCGTCAAGCTCGCCTTCGATGCTGAGCAGTGCAGTCGTGCGGATATCCTGTGGCCGCACCAGCTCTCCGTCGACAGTCCAGGTGCCATTGGACAACTGGAATTCCTGAAACACACTGCGAATGGTGTCGAGATAGAAATCGGCGTCCATGTCGAGCACGGCGTTGTATTCGTCGTAGAAGGCGACATGCGCGGCCGCGTCTTCCTTGTCGCCGCGAACCAGATCGAGAAAGAAATCCCAATGCGCCTTCAAGTGCCGGCTGGGGTTCATGGCAACAAAGCCGCTGTGCTGCAGGAAGCCCGGATAGACCCGGCGACCGGAGCCCGGATAGCTGACTGGCACGGTGTAAATGACACTGGACTCAAACCACTCGAAGGGCCGCTGCGTGGCCAGAGAGTTGACCGAGGTTGGGCTGCGCCGCGCATCGATCGGGCCGCCCATCATGGTCATGGTCGCCGGCGTCTTTTCGCCACGCGAAGCCATCAGCGAGATGGCGCCAAGCACTGGCACGGTGGGCTGGCAAACGGAAATGACGTGCAGATTCTCGGCGCCAAGATGGCGAATGAATTCCTCGATGTAGCGCACGTAATCGGACAAACCGAAACGCCCCTGCTCCAGCGGCACCATGCGCGCGTCGATCCAGTCGGTGACGTAAACCTTGTGTTCCGGGAGCAGCGTGCGCACGGTGTCGCGCAGCAGGGTCGAGTGATGTCCCGACAGCGGCGCGCAGATCAACACCACCGGATCAGCGTTCAGACGATCGATGGTCGCGGCGTCGTCGGCAAAGCGGTCGAATCGAATCAGCTTGCAAAAAGGCTTTTCCAGCTCGGTCCGCTGCCGCACCAGAATGTCGCGACCATATGCGGTCACCGAGTCAATTCCGAACACGGGCTTCTCGTAGTGCTTGCCGAGCCGGTAGGCCAGTTCCATTCCCGCGGCCATACGCGTTGCGCCGGGCCATAGCCAAAACGGATTGGCCGGATTGGCAAAAGCCTTGGCAAAGGTTCCGGCCGCAGCCGTCATCGGCGCCGCCAGCGCGCGTTGCATTTCGACCATCTGATAGAGCACGCATCACCTCGAATCATCGAGGTCGCGAAGTCGCTCACGACCGGAGCCCGATTCTGGCCCTATTCCGCGCCTGCTGCAATGCACCATGCAGCGGCGGCACGATGGTTTGCCTGCGGTCGCATAGTAGGGTGAGGCCCGGTCTATCCGGCCAGCTCGTGGCCGGGCCGTGGATTGTATTGCCGTCCCGCCAGCACCAGCGCAGCCTTAAGCACTAGACAACCAGATCCTTCAATGGCCGGGTTTCATCGGCCAAGTCCGCCTCACTCATCTCGCGCCGATCCGTCACCAGCTTCTTAGCTACATTGAAATCAGCGACACGATTGACCGAATCGGCGGCAATCACCCGACCCCGCTGAAGATAGAAGATCATGAATGCGCGGGACTGCGGAGCACCGCGAATGATCGCTGCATCATGGCCGGCAGACAGCCCGACCATCTGCAGTTTCAGATCGTACTGGTCCGACCAGAACCACGGCGCCTGCACTGCTGGCTCAGGATTGCCGACAATGAGCTGCGCCGCAACGCGCGCCTGTTCGATCGCATTCGGCACGGATTCGATGCGCACATGTTGTTCGCAGCCGGGTCGCCAACTGCGCGCGCAATCGCCGATGGCGAACACGCGCGGGTCGTCGGTGCGGCCAAACGCGTCGGTGAGTACGCCCTGATCCACGCGCAACCCGCAGGTCGCCGCTAGCTCGTCGGCGGCTTGCATGCCGACGCCGACCAATACCAGGTCGGCGGCAATGCGCTCGTCACCGCACAGCACGGCACTCACCTTTCCGTCGACGCCTTCGAATCCGCGCACAACTGCGTCAAAAATCAAACGCACTCCTGCCGCGCGGTGCGCCGCCGCATAGAAATCCGACATGGGTGCCGAAGTCACTCGCGACAACAGTCGTGGCGCCGACTCGAGTACGCATACCTGCAAGCCGTGTTGGATCGCCAGCGCGGCCACCTCCAGACCAACGAATCCGCCGCCGACAACAACCAACCGATGCCCCGCCTTGAAATGCGCGCGGATCGCCATCGCGTCGTCGAGTGAGCGCAAGCTGTGCACCCCTTGCAGATCGCTGCCGCGCAGCTGCAGCTGGCGCGCGCTACCACCGGTAGCGAGCACCAGCGTCTGGTACTCCAGCACATCGTCACCCGTCAATGCGACACGATGATTGTTTCGGTCGACCGCGCTGGCCTGTACCCCCAGCCGCAAGGTGATTGCAGTTTTCTCGTATGACAGCGCGGGCTTGATCGACAGCGTCTCTGCGGCCGCATCATTGGCGATGAACTGCTTGGACAGTGGCGGCCGTCGGTAGGGCGCCCACTGTTCGCGCCCGATCAGATCGACCGCGCCGCTATAACCTGCTGCGCGCAGCGCGAAGGCGACTTCACAGCCGGCCTGCCCGGCACCGATGATGACCACGCCGGGGATTTTGTTGGATTCGTTGGTCATCGAGAGCGTGCCGAATGCGTTGAGCAAAGGCGGCCATTGTAGCGTTGCGTCCAACGCAGAATCCGCACCCGCAGGATGTCCAGTGGAGGAACCCGTTGCCGCGATACTTCAACTGAAATTGCAGGCGCTCGATCCGGGTCAGCGAGCGCCCTCGCCTGCATTTCGCAGGCGGGGCTGCTCGCAAACGATGCCGACTATCGCTGCATGCTGATTTGTTGAGCCGACGCTGGCGTGCTCAACTGCTCCGTGCGTTGCACCATGCCCAGGAACTGCTGGCGATAGCCACGTTCGTCATCGCGCAGGCCACGACGTGCCAGACGCATTACATCCGAATAGGCAAATCCAGGCATGTTGCTGCCGCCACGCAGCAGATCAGCGTAAGCAGCCACGGCAGCGGCAAATGCCAGTCGATCGCTGCTCTTGGCGCGGATCTGACTGCGCAGCATGGGTTTGTCGATCAGGATGCTGGTGTCCGCATCGGGTTGTTTGTAGCGCAACTTCAACCAGGCCAGCTCGCCGCTCGCATCCACCGCCAGCGGCTGAGCCTTTGCATAACGCAGCGCATCGCTTGCTTCGGCACCGCTGCCAACCAGGGTGAGCTCGTAAATCGCTGTCACGTCATGGCCGGCACCAATTTCGCCGGCGTCGATCGTGTCGTTGTTGAAGTCCTCGCGCCGCAGCATGCGGTTCTCATATCCGATCAGGCGATACTCACTGACCAATGCCGGATTGAACTCGACCTGAATTTTCACGTCCTTGGCAATGGTCAGCAGGGTCGAACCGAGCTCTTCGACCAGCACCTTGCGTGCCTCCTGCAGCGAGTCAATGTAGGCGTGGTTGCCATTGCCGACATCGGCCAACTGTTCTGCAATTTGGTCCTGGTAATTGCCCTGACCGAAGCCCAGCGTGGTCAACGCAATGCCGGACTTGCGCTTGTCTGCAACCAGAGTCTTGAGCGCGTCGACGCTGACGGTGCCGACATTGAAGTCGCCATCGCTGGCCAGGATGACGCGATTGATGCCGCCAGGGATCATGTTCTGCTCGGCCATTTGATAAGCCAGTTCGATACCCGCTGCGCCATTGGTCGAGCCGCCTGCACTCATCGCGTCGAAAGCCGCGGAAATAGCCTCGCGCTGATCACCGGCGGTGGGCGCCAGCACCAGCCCGGCAGCACCGGCGTAGACCACGATCGAGACACGGTCTTGAGGCCGCAGCTCGGGCAACATCTGTTTGAACGCTGCTTTCAACAAATCGATTTTGTCCGGCGACTGCATCGAGCCGGAAGTATCGATCAGGAACACCAAATTCGACGCTGGCGTCTTTGTTTTTGGCACTTCGTAACCCTTGATGCCAATCTGCATCAGCAGACGTTTGCTGTTCCAGGGCGCGGGCGCCAACTCGGTAGACACACTGAACGGCGTGTCCAGACTTGACGGCGGCTGATAGCCGTAGTCGAAATAGTTGATGAATTCTTCGGCACGTACCGCATCCGATGGCGGCAACTGTCCCTGGTCAATCATGCGGCGCACGTTGCTGTAGCTGCCCGTGTCCACGTCGATGGAGAAAGTCGACACCGGCGATTGGGCAACGCGCATGACGGCGTTGTCGACGAGGTCCGCATAGCCTTCGCGATTGAACGGCTCGCTGTATTGCATCGACCCTACCGGCGGCGGCGGCGGCGGCGGCGACAGAAACGCAGTCTCAAGGTTGGACGAAGACGACGAATCAGCTGCTCGGAGAGCGAGTTTGGCGGCAGGGCGAGAAGTTTGGGCTACGTAGGGCTTGTCGTCCCGCCCTGGTTGCACCATTCCCTCCGCAGCCGGCGTATCGCCAGCACGTTCTGCTTCAGCATCGACCCAACGGATACGCGCTCCACTGACTTCCATGGGCTCCAACACCTGGCGGTCAGCCTTGGGCTGGGTCAGGACCGAGAGAGTTTGCGACTGCTGCGCATCCTTGTCGGACTCAGCAAGCTCGGCTTCGGGCGCAGTCTGGCATCCCGTCATGGGCAGGGTAAGCGCCAACAGGATGGCGGAAACAAGACTCAGACGATTCATCACAACACTCCTCGGTTTGGGGGTGAGAGATGAAACGCGAATCTTGCATTTGGGGGTTAAGCCTGATGTTTCCCCAAAAATTTAGTATGAGAAGGGTGGGTGCAACCCAGCATTCTCGAACGCTCGGCAATGGTGGCTTGCACCCACCCCAAGCTGACTATGCAACCTGGCACGTCGAAACTTTTTGCGCGATGCAAACTAACTCGCACGCCGCCGCAAATAGTTGAGAAGATCGATACGGGTGATCAAACCCAGAAAATGCGTTCCGTCCATCACGATGGCGACATGACCGCGATCGAATACCGGCAACAGGGCCTCGATCGGTGCCTTGACGTCCATCAGATCGAGCCGGCTGACCATCGCAGTGGAAACAGGATCGCGGAAACGCTCTTCGACGCCATAGACGTGCAGCAACACATCCGACTCGTCGATCATGCCAACGATTTTTTCGCCCTCCATCACCGGCAATTGCGACACGTCATAGAGCTTCATGCGCTGGTAGGCGACGGTGAGCAGGTCCTGCGGGCCGACCACAACGGTATCGCGCTGCGAATACGGACGCACGATCAAGTCGCGTAAATCGCCGGTGCTCTCGCGCTTGATGAAACCGTTGTCCAGCATCCAATAGTCGTTGTACATCTTTGACAGATACTTGTTGCCGGTATCGCATACGAAGGCCACCACGCGCTTCTTCGTTGTCTGCTCGCGGCAGAACTTGAGGGCGGCAGCGAGAATGGTCCCGCTCGATGACCCACCAAGAATGCCTTCTGTGCGCAGCAGTTCGCGGCCCGCGGCAAAACTCTCGGCGTCACTGATCGCATAGGCCTTCTTGACGCGGGAGAAATCCGAAATCGGCGGCAGAAAATCCTCGCCAATGCCCTCGACCAGCCACGAGCTACTCTTGGTCGAGAGCACGCCTTCGTTGATGTATTGCGCCAGAATCGAACCGACTGGATCGGCGATCACCAGCTCAACTTGAGGTGCCTCACGCGCGAAGTACCTGGATAGGCCTGTCATCGTGCCGGAACTGCCCACGCCAAAGACAATCGCGTCCAACTGTCGGTCCATTTGTTCGTAGATCTCGGGACCGGTGACTTCTTCGTGCGCCTTGGGATTGTTGGGATTGCCAAACTGATTGATGAAGTAGGCACCCGGAGTTTCGCTCGCAATTTGGGCAGCAAGATCCTGATAATACTGCGGGTGACCTTTGGCGACGTCAGATCGTGTCAGCACTACTTCGGCGCCCATCGCCTTCAGGTTGAAAATCTTTTCACGGCTCATCTTGTCGGGCACAACCAGCAGCAGCCGGTAGCCCTTTTGCTGCGCCACCAGCGCCAACCCGAGCCCCGTGTTGCCCGCCGTGCCTTCGACCAGAGTGTCACCGGGCTTGATGTGTCCATCGCGCTCGGCAGCCTCGATCATCATCAGGCCGATGCGATCCTTGATCGAACCGCCGGGGTTGGCGTTCTCCAGCTTGAGATACAACTCGCAAACACCAGTATCCAGGCGTTGAACTTTGAGCATCGGCGTATTGCCAATCAACTCAAGAACGCTTTGATGAATCGCCATGTCAGTCCCTTCGCCTTTGCAGCAAGGGCGCGATTGTAGAGCGGTGTCAGTCCGCAATGGCAATAAACCGAGCGGGCGCCGTGCTGGCTTTGATCCGGCAATTCGTGTGAATGCGGTTTGTTCCAGGCTGGATGGGTGCGGCGGCTCCATGTGGGCAACGGCCCCAACACAGTGCGCTCTGGCACAGTACGCAGATACAGACGCGGCGCGGGCGTGGCGCGGGCCCGCGCCCCCACCAAGGCAGGGGGGGGGGGGGGGGGCGGGCCCCCGATGGGGGTGG
>JANMSL010000617.1:0-3601 GCA_031389245.1 Lysobacterales bacterium
TCACGTCCACGATCGCCACAGTGCCACTGGAACCATTGAAATTGAAACAGATTTCCTTGCCCTGGTGGGCAGTATCCGGGCCATGATAAATCCAGCATTGCGCTTCGTGCGAGTACCCGCCGGTGGCAACACAGCCGGCAAACACCGGATTGAGCGGATTGCGGATATCGATGATGTGCAGCGCGCCGGTGGCGGTCGGCGCCGGACAAGTATTACTTCCGGCGACGAAAGCGAAGCCGGATTCCTCGGTGATCGCAATCGTGTGGCCGTTGGCAAAATTGGCGTAATGCGCATCTTCGTTGAAGGTTTGCGCGACCGCGCCCACACTGCGCAGGCGGGTAAGGTCGAACACCTGCATGCCATGCGCGCCATTGTTGTCGCTGACGATGAAGGCGTGATTGGCGTACACCCGCACATCGCGCCAGATCGAACTACCCGTGTAGCTGTTGAGCTTGCCCAGGTAGCGCGGATGATCGGGTACTGCCAGATCGAAAAAAGCGATGCCGTTGTCGGCACCGATAAGCGCGTACTCGATTTCGGTGGTGGGATCGGTCCAACCCCAGAGGCTGTTGGTGTTGTTGGCAGAAAACTGCGCGAGCGGCACAAATGCCAGCAAATCGACGTTGGAGCAGGGATAGCCATCGGCCATGCCGGCAACACAGGCAGTGAAGTGTTTGGGACTGAGCGCGCGCGGCTTCGCCGGCCGCGCGGATTCGATTGCTTGCATCCGTGACGGGTTGAGCAGGTCCAGAGCGAACGCCGGTGCCGAGGTCGAGCCGGTGATCGCAAGCAAAATAGACGTCACCCAACGCGTGCAGCGAAACCGAGCCGTACTGTTGCGAACACTCATGAGCCACTCCATTTCAGATTCGGGCAATCACAGATTCATTACCCCGCCCGACTCGACCCACTAGATCGGCGGCTCGCGCAGCATACGCGGGCGCAAACCGGTCAGCCAGAGCACCGCGGCAAAACAGCTCGCGCCGATCGAAACCAGAACCAGCAATCCCAGCAATCGCCACGACCAGGTCAGCAGCAGCCAAGGCGCCAGCCATTCGCGCAGCCACCACACACTGGCCGCCATCAGCGCGCAGCTGGCCAACACCCGCAGCAAAAACGGGGGCCACCCCGGCTGTGGCCGGTACCAACCTAGTGCACGCAGCCGCCGCCACAGCCACCAGGCATTGAGTACACCAGCCAGTGCGGTGGCCAGGGCAATGCCGGCATGGGCGGCCAGCACCTGGTAATGCCACAGCGGCGTCACCAAGGCGATGGTAAGCAGCACGTTGGCCAACACGGTGCGAATCGCGATGCGCATCGGCGTGCGCGTGTCCTGGCGTGCATAGAACGCCGGCAGCAGCACCTTGCTGAGCATGAACGCCGGCACTCCGATGCTCATCGCCTGGATACTGATCGCGGTCATGCGCGCGTCCTCGACCGTGAACTTGCCGTAGCGAAACAGCGTCGACACCAGGGGCTCGGCCAACACCGCCAGACCGACCGCTGCGGGCAGAGCGACCAGCAATACGCAGCGCATGCCCCAGTCCAGCGCCGCAGCGTAACCGGCCATGTCCTCAGCAGCATGCTGGCGAGACAGGTGCGGCAGAATCACGGTGCCGATGGCGACGCCGAACAGGCCCAGCGGAAATTCGATCAGCCGATCCGAGAAGTACAACCAGGACTGCGCCTGGACCACCAGCAAGGACGCGAACATGGTGCCGACCAGCAGGTTGATCTGCGCGACCGATGAAGAAAATATCGTCGGCAGCATCAGACGGAATACCCGTCGCACGCCCTCGTGTTTCAGATCCAGCCGCAACTTCGTGCGCAGCCCCAAGCGCCGCATCGCCGGCCACAGCAGCAACATCTGCAACAGACCCGCCAGCATGACGCCCCAGGCTAGAGCTTTCGCCGGGACGTCCAGCAACGGAGCCAACAGCAGCATGCCGGCGATCACGCCGAGGTTATGCAGCACCGGGGCGAATGCCGGCAAGCCAAATTGTCGGAAACTGTTGAGCACCGCACCCGCCAGCGCCGTCATCGAAATAAAGGTCAGGTAGGGAAAGGTGATGCGCAGCATCTCGGCAGTCAGATCGACCTGCGGCGAGTCCTTGCCGGCGAAGATCAAAAACAATCGCGCGATCACCGGCGCCGCCAGCATGCCAAGTCCGGTAATCAGCACCACGGCGGCCAGCAAGGCACCGGCCACATGATCGAGGAAATCCTGCAGGGCAACCTGATCGCCCTTCTCCTTCAGCTCACTCAACACCGGCACAAACGCCGAGGCGAATGAGCCCTCGGCAAAGATGCGGCGTAAATAGTTGGGAATTCGATAGGCGACCACAAACGCACTGGTCGCGGCGCCGGTACCAAACAGCGCGCCTTGCAGCGCATCGCGGACGAAACCAGCAATCCGCGAAAGCAGAGTAAACCCGCTGAACACCAGCGAAGAACGCAGCAGTTTCATTGCCTTACCCGCTCCGCGGGTCGTCTCGGCCGCGGTTGATTCAGGGAAAATTCCAATCCGCGCAAGCATTTGATTGACGGCACGCCCGCATCCAAAGATAATGCGCGCCCTTTCTGTACCCCCGATTCCGGAGCAACATAGTGGCAAATATCAAGTCCGCGAAAAAACGCGCGCGCACGTCTGAGAAGAACCGGCTGCAAAACAACAGCCACCGTTCGATGATGCGCACCGCCGTCAAGAAAGTCATCAAGGCCATCGAGACGGGTGACAAAGCGGGCGCTGAAACCGCGTTCGCGAGTGCGCAGCCGCTGCTGGACCGCTTCAGCGTTCGTGGCCTGATCCACAAGAACAAAGCCGCACGCCACAAGAGCCGCCTGACCGCCGCGATCCGCGCGATCAAGTAAGCGCGCCGCAGCAGCAGCAAAAAAGCCGGCGCTAGCCGGCTTTTTTGTTGTCTGGAAACTGCCCGGCATCAGGCCTCCGCCTCCGCCTGTTCCGCCGCGTCGCGTCGCTCCGCGTCAATGAACGCCATCGCCTTGCGGCACACCTGCTCCGTGCCCACACCAGAGTGAGCTGAGACAGCGAACCAGGGTTTGCGGCCCCAGCGCAGGCGCTTGACGATGTCTTGCACTCGTCTTTCGCACTCATCCTCGGGCAGCATGTCGATCTTGTTCATCACCAGCCAGCGCGGGCGCTTGGCCAAATCAGCATCAAACTTTTTCAGCTCGCGTTCGATGATCTTGATCTGCGCCACCGGATCGGTGTCGTCCAGCGGCGCGATATCGACCATGTGCAGCAGCAGACTGGTGCGCGACACGTGCTTGAGAAACTGGATGCCCAGCCCGGCGCCCTCAGCGGCACCCTCGATCACGCCCGGAATATCGGCGATCACGAAGCTCTTTTCGCGACCCACCGAGACCACGCCCAGATTCGGATACAGCGTGGTGAACGGATAATCGGCGACTTTGGGCGTCGCCGCCTAGACCGCACGGATGAAAGTGGACTTGCCGGCGTTGGGAAACCCCAGCAATCCAACGTCCGCAAGCAGCTTCAACTCAAAGCGGATTTCACGCTCCTCGCCTGGCGTTCCTGGGACCGCCTTGGTCGGCGCGCGATTGGTCGAGGTCTTGAAAT
>JANMSL010000625.1:0-2486 GCA_031389245.1 Lysobacterales bacterium
GCAACGGTTTGCCCGGCCGCATGCGGCTGTTCTTCAAGTTCTCGGCCACCAGGAAGGTGATCGTCTTGGCCTGGCTTAACGATGCAAAAACCTTGCGCACACAGGGCGATACGAACGATGTCTACACGGTCTTTCAGCGCATGCTGAAAGCCGGAAATCCGCCCGACAGCTTCGAGGATTTGATGAAGAGAGTGGCAACCGGAAAATAAGCCGTGTTTCCAAATCATCACTGGCACAATGAAAACAAGCCTCTGTTATGAAGTTTGAATGGGACGCTTCGAAAGCCCTGGCCAATCTGGGCAAGCACGGCGTTTCTTTCGACGAAGCAGCCACGGCTTTTCTGGATCCGCTAGCCTTGTCGGGCCCGGATCCCGATCACTCGGTTGGGGAGTCCCGCTACATTAGCTTTGGGATGTCGAGCCTTGGACGCCTGTTCGCGGTATCACATACCTATCGTCCTGGCGGCATTCGCCTCATCAGCGCAAGGCGCGTAACGCGCGCAGAAAGGAAACTCTATGAAGAAGGATAAAGACGAGATGCGTGCCGAGTACAAACGCTCGGACTTCACAAGCCTGGAACGGGGCAAATTCCACAAGGAAGCGGTCAAGGGTACGTCCGTGGTCCTGCTCGACCCAGTGGTCGCCAAGGCGTTTCCAACTTCCGAGTCGGTGAACGAGGCGCTGCTCGGTCTGCTCACTCTTGCCAAGCAAACGGCGCGCATAACAAGTCGCCCGAAGCGGCCGGGGCGCAAGCAGGCCACGGTTTAGCTCCAGAACATTGAGCCATCTCCGGCAAGTAGTAGAGACCTGAAGTTGCACTGGCTCACGTGGTGAGCTTGTTGTGTGCAACGATCCTTGCACGTGATGAACGCAGGCGCGACCAGGAAGGGTCTTGCGGCCACCCGAGCCGTCGCCACGTTTGCTTGCGTCACCAAGCTGCCGACAAGTTCGAAAGGATGAACCGTGGACCAACTCTCCGTCATATCCGCGCCCGCCGGCGCAAGTTTTCACGCCGGCATCGAACCGGTCTATCTGCACCTTCCGGTGACCGACCCTGAATCGGTGGCGGCGCTGGTCGAAGTGAGCGATGGCCGGGAGCGCCAGGAGTTCGCGTTGACGGCGCTCAAGATCGGCATCCTGTCGCTCAAGGCCGCGCGCGGCACGGTGGACGGTGTGGCCATCCGCCATGAAGGCGACCGCCTGCTGGGAACGCTGGAGGAGCGTCTGAACAAACACCGCGAGGTGCTGGACGAGGCGCTGGGTGGCACGCTGCGCAGTTACTTCGACCCGACCAACGGCGCGTTCACCGAACGGGTGCAGCGCCTGCTGCGCCAGGACGGTGAACTCGCCACCGTGATCGGCGGCCAGGTGGAAGTGGCGCGGCGCAGCCTGGACCAACTCCTGGCCCAGCACCTGGGCGATGACAGCCCACTGCGCCGGATGCTGAGTCCGCAGGAGGGCAACGCCTTCATCGCCGCGCTGCGGAGCCAGGTTGCGCAGGCGCTGCAGCTGCAAAGCGAGGCGATTTCCGGCGAGTTCTCGCTCGACCGCCCGGACAGCGCGTTGAGCCGGCTGGTGCGCGAACTGAAGGTCCGCCATCGCGACCTGGAGCGCAACCTGGGCGAGCGCGTGACATCGGTCGTGGGCGAGTTCTCGCTCGACAACAAGGACTCCGCGTTGTCGCGCCTGGTGGGCAGGGTAGAACAGGCGCAGGGCCAGATCAGCGCCCAGTTTTCGCTCGACAACCCCGATTCGGGGCTCACGCGCATGGTGCAAAAACTCGAGCGTTTCGAGGCCGCGCAGGCGGAGCGTTCGCGTGATTTCGAGTTGCGCGTTTCATCGCTGCTCGAGCGGCTGGTGACCCGGCGCGAGGAGGCGCGGCGCTCCACGATCCATGGCAACGAGTTCGAGCAATTGGTTGGCGAGCAGTTGCGCTCGCACTGCCTCGCGGTGGACGACGTGTTCGACGCTGTGGGTGAGACCTCGGGTGTTATCCCGCGCAGCAAGGTTGGCGACTTTGTCGTGACGATGGGGCCGGATTCGGCTGCCGCGGGGGCGAACATCGTCGTCGAGGCAAAGGCCAGCGGCGCGTGTACGCTCAAAGCCACGCTGGAAGAGGCCGATGTCGCGCGCCGCAACCGCTCGGCTTGCGTCTGCCTGTTCGTGCATTCGACGCAGACGGCACCCTCCGGGCTGCCCGAATTGCACCGCTGGGGCCCTGACATCGTTGTCGTCTGGGATGCCGAAGACCCGGCCACCGACGTGCGCCTGAAGGCCGGCTTCCTGTTAGCCAAGGCGTTGTGTGTGCGCGCCGGCCAGCACGGTGAGGCCGAGGCCGCAAGCCTGGCCGAAATGGACGTGGCGATCGAGGCGGTGCGCAAGCAGATCGCCGGCTTCGAGGAAATCCGCACGTCGGCGCGTACCATCGTTGGCGGAGGCGAAAAGATCCTCAAGCGCGCCCAGTTGATGGAAGACGAGATCACCAGG
>JANMSL010000626.1:0-2643 GCA_031389245.1 Lysobacterales bacterium
CGCTGCGCGGTCTTCTGGCCGACGCCGGGGAGGACGCGAAAGGCTTCGATGAGTTGTTCGAGTAACGAAGCAGACATTGTTATTTCGTCATTGCAGAGGAAGCCCGATTCTCGTCATGGAGAGGGCGAGTCAGCACTGCATTTCAAAATGGCAGCTTCATTCCCGGCGGCAACGCCATGCCCGCCGACGCCGCACCCATCATTTCCTGCGACACCGCATTGGCCTTGTTCACCGCATCGTTGAACGCCGCCGCAATCAAATCCTCGGCCATTTCCGGATCGCCCAGCACGCTCGGATCGATACGCACCTTGCGGCATTCCATGCGGCCGCTCAGCGTCACGTTGACCATGCCGCCGCCGGCCTGGCCGGTGACTTCCAGTGTCATCAGTTCCTCCTGCGCGCGCTTCAGGTCATCCTGCATGCGTTGTGCTTGCTGCATGATGTTGCCAAGGGGTCCACGCATGATCTCAGTCCTTTTTCAATTCAGTGAGGTTGTTCAATTCGATTGAGCGCTTCGATTCAATAGGCCTGCTGCTGTTGGGCAGTATCCTTGCACCCAGCTCCGCAACGGCGCGCTGGATAAAAGGGTCTTCTTGAAGGGCGCGCTCGGCCTCGACCTGGCGCTCGGAACGCTGCCGGAATTCGCGCAACGCCGGCGTGTCCATCGCTGCGTCGATAAGGTCAATCGTCAACGTGATCTCGCGCGCAAGCTCACGGTTCAATGCATCGCGTAGTGAGCGCCGCCCCAAATCGTTTTGCAGGTGCTTGAGCCCTTCCGCGAGACCGAGCCGAATCTGCTGACCGTCGTCGCCGATGAACGCCAGATTGGCGGCGAACTCGCGGGCCGGTCCGCGCAGGCCCGCCAGTTGTGGAAACTCTGCCCAGCGCTCCGCGTCGAGACGCAGCGCTGCGGGTGCGTCAAAGTGCGAGGATTTCATCTCCGTGGCCACAGCTGCGATTGGGGCGGCAGCGACTGCCGCGGCCGCAATGGCCATCGGCTCGGCACGTGCCTCGGTGAGCAATTGCATATCCGGTGCGCGGCGCGCCGACGCCACAGCCGATCCACTGGCTGACCCGGAAGCCATGCGTGGCGCGACGCTATGCGTCCGCCCCTCGCTTGAGCGCTCGGGCACTGGCGTGCGCTCGCCCTGCGGAGGTCGCGGCTGGAACGCCAACATGCGTAACAGACACATTTCAAAGCCGATCCGGCCGCTGGGCGCGAGATGCAGGTCGCGACGACCGGCTATCGCCAATTGATACAGCAGCTGCACCGTCTCTGGCGCTATACGGTCGATAAATTCAGTCACTGGCCAAACATCCTCGACGCGCGCGCCGGGCATCAGCTGCGCCACCTGGATGCCGTGCAGACACTCGGCCAACGCATCCAGCACCTGCGCATAATCGGGCTGAAATTCAGCCGTAGCGGCCAGGCGCCGCGCCAGCACATCGCCGTCGCCACCAACCACCGCGTCGAGCAAGCCGGTGACCCCGTTGCGATCCAGCGTGCCGAGCATGCTTTGCACCTCGGCCATCTGCAAACTGCCGCCGCAATAAGCGATTGCCTGATCCAGCAGCGACAGCGCGTCGCGCAGACTGCCATTGCCGCCGCGGGCGATCTCGCGGATCGAGCCCGCATCGTGCGCTATCCCTTCAGCCTGCAGGATTTTGCCGATCTGCGCCTCGATCTGCTCGATCGACAGGCGCTTCAGATTGAATTGCAGACAACGCGACAGCACGGTAACCGGCAAGCGCTGTGGATCGGTGGTCGCGAGCAGGAACTTGACATGCTCAGGCGGTTCTTCCAACGTTTTGAGCAATGCGTTGAAGGCGTTCTTCGACAACATATGAACTTCGTCTATCAGATAAACCTTCATGCGCCCGCGCGCCGGCGCGTACTGCGCGCTCTCGATCAGGCTGCGCACGTCATCGACGCCGGTATTGCTGGCGGCGTCAATTTCAAGCAGATCGAAGAAGCGCCCCGCAGCGATGTCCACGCAGGCACTACAGATACCGCAGGGGGTGCTGGTGATCCCAGTTTCGCAGTTGAGCGACTTGGCAAAAATACGTGCGATCGTGGTCTTGCCGACCCCGCGCGTTCCAGTAAACAGGAACGCGTGATGGATCCGTCCCGAATCCAGCGCATGCGAAAGCGCGCGGACCACATGTTCCTGGCCCATCAACTCGGCAAACACTTTGGGACGCCACTTGCGCGCCAGCACCTGGTAAGACATCGGGACGCTCATGCCTGGGATGGGCATTGTGCCACTCGATGGGGACAAAACGGGCGCAATCGTGAACACTATCGTCAAGAATTTTGGCGTTTCCTTGAGTCGGAGCCCTGCAGAAGGTAGAGTGCGCGGCCCTTGCGGCGTGGTTGGCGCAAGTAGCTAGTATTTTGGAGAGGTGTCCGAGTGGGTGAAACTTCGCGCTTACACGATGCCCCCAGGCAGCTTGTGCGAAGTTGAACGCCGAGGCATGAAGCCGAGGCCGGCACCCTGCACCAGGGATGGTTAGTGCGAAGGTGTTGAAAAGAAATATTTGGAGAGGTGTCCGAGTGGGTGAGACTTCGCGCTTACACGATGCCCCCAGGCAGCGTGTGCGAAGTTGAACGCCGAGGCATGAAGCCGAGGCCGGCGCCCTGCA
>JANMSL010000657.1:0-2066 GCA_031389245.1 Lysobacterales bacterium
GAAAGCGCCCAAGCCGAGGCCAGTGGTACGACGCTGGAAGCGGTGTTGGCAGACCTTGATCGCCAGTACCCCGGCATTCGCTTTCGCGTGATTGATGAGCAGGCGAGGATCCGGCGACACATTCGTATTTTCGTCAACAGCGTGTCGGCGGATTCGCTGTCGCAGAAAATGCAGCCGGACGATGAGGTGATCCTCGTCCAAGCCCTGAGCGGCGGCTAGGTAGAGGCCTATCCCAAATGCAAATCAACTACACAAGCCCGTCATAGATGGTCGCCCCCATTTTGCCAAGCGTTCATTCGATGTTGTTAAGCAGGTGGTGATTGCAGCCATAGATTCGGACTTTAAGTGGAAGGTGAGTTCCTGTCCCTGATGGAATACGCTGGTCGAATCCTTATCATTCCGGCGCGCTAGAAGCGCTATGACGGAGTCAGGGTGTTTCGACCACGGTCTGACCTGTTTTGCCAACATGTTGTGAATGCCTGTGCAATCGTTGAGGGTCTCCTTTCGAAGGTGGTAGTGAAGCGCTATAGATTAGGGTTTTCCACGGTGCCGCGCGTCTGGAGTCCGTCTATAACGGAAGCGGCGCGGCGCGGTGGGAAACCCGGATTCAGGCGCGCACATAATTGGGCACGTAGTCGCGCTCATGGGTCAGCATCGACCAGATGACGCGCACGTTCTTGTTCGCCAGCGCCACGGCAGCAATGTTCTTGTTGCGTCGCGCCATGAGCGTTTTGAGCCACGGATCGGCACCGATTTTGTGTTCGCTGACGCGAACCACCGCACGCGCGCCGTGGATGAGCAAGGTTCGCAAGTAACTATCGCCGCGTTTGCTGATGCCCTGCAAAACCGTTTTGCCACCGGTGGAGTGTTGTCGTGGCACGAGACCCATCCAAGCTGCCAACTGCCGACCGTTCTTGAAGTTCTTGGCATCGCCAATCGATGCAACGAGTGCGCTGGCGGTAATCGGTCCGACACCAGGCACCGTGGCCAATTGCGTACTTTGCACAGAGTCGCGATGCCAGCATTTGATTTCCAGCTCCAGCTTGCCGACCTGCTCATCGAGACCCTTGAAGTGTTCGACGAGGGTTTGCAGCAGATGACGGAAGCTCATTGGCAGTTCGTTCCGCTCGTCGCCAACGATGAGCGCGACGCAAGGGGCAATGTGGCGAATGCCGACTGGGATCGTCAGACCATATTCGGCCAGCAGGCCACGAATTTGATTGGCCTGCGCAGTGCGCGCTTTGACAAAGCCTTGCCGTGCGCGATGCACGCTCAATACAGCTTGTTGCTCAACGGTCTTGATCGGCACACTGGGCATGTTCGGTCGCACCACCGCTTCGCAAATTGCCTCGGCATCGGCGGCGTCATTTTTATTGCGCTTGACGAAGGGCTTGACGTACTGCGGGGGAATCAATTGCACCGTGTGTCCCATCGCCACCAACTTCCTCGCCCAGTAATGCGCGCTACCGCAGGCTTCCATGCCAATCTGACACGGTACTAGATTGGCAAAGAACGGTAACACCTGCGCACGCTTGAGCTGCTTCTTGAGCACCGTATTTCCTTTTCCATCCGCACCATGAATTTGAATGACGTTCTTCGCCAAATCCATCCCAATCGTCTTAACATTCATACCGGTCGTCCCTTTCGTTTAAGTGTTAGTGTCACAACTTCACTTTGGCACATCGATGCCGTTTAGGGAGGGGCGACCATTCCATTATTCCGGCGGATGCCGGAATGACGAGGTTCTGATCAGCGCTGCGCGATGCGCCCACCTTCGTTCGAGATAATGATTTCGACGCGTCGATTCAATTGACGATTCTGTGCGGTGTCGTTGGCGGCGATCGGGTTGTTTTCGCCATAGCCACGGGTGGCGATGCGGCCAGGCGCAACACCTAAGTCGCGCAATGCGCTTTCGACTGCGGCTGCACGGCGCTCGGACAATTCTTGGTTGTGGGATGCGGAGCCGGTGCTGTCGGTAAATCCTTCGATCAGCACAGTCCGTTCTGGGTTTTGCTGCAGAACATGCGCCAGTTTTTGCATCGTAACGTTGCCATCAGCATTCAGTC
>JANMSL010000689.1:0-8860 GCA_031389245.1 Lysobacterales bacterium
TTTTCAACAACGGAGCTGGTCGCTCTCAACAGCGCAGCGGGTCAACCCGCGTTTCTTCGCCCCCCTGACTCAGGGCGCTATCTAGCCTCCGAACGTGTTCAGAGGTTCGCTAGTTTAAAGTCAATCCAAATCCAGTTCTCGCCCGGCTCACTGCCTCACAATCAGGGCAGCACAAAGAGTGATGTAGCGCTCCGGCGCAACAAAAAAGCCGGCTTGCGCCGGCTTTGATCTGCGTCTTCTCAATCGACTCAGGCGATCAGCAAATCTTTTTCTTTCTTGCCCGCAGCCAGCGCCGCGGCGAACCAACGCGGTTTCAGGCCGCGGCCAGTCCACTGTTGCGAGGGGTCGGCCGGATTTCTGTATTTTGGCTTGACCTTGAACTTGACGGCCTTTCCACGGCCGCGACGGTTGCCAAACACTGAATCCAAAGTGAGGCCCTCGTCAGTGAGGATCTTGTTGATGCGATCGCGCACTTTTTGCACCGTTTCCACGGCGAGCTCATCTTTGCGTTTGGCCGCCTTATTGATCAGGTCGTTCAGCTGCGAATTGGAAAGCTTTTTCAGGTCGATGCTCATGTTGCTCCTGTTACCCCCGGGTAACGAGAATTAGGGAAATCCACTGACCGGTTGATTCCGGCTGTAAACCTGCGAGTCGAGCGATCAGGGGACATAAACGGGACACCGCGAGTTAGCAACCCCTGCGCATCCCGGCCGCGTTGGCGTTCTCATAATCACCATTTTGCAAACTATTTCAAGTCCAATTTAAAGAAACATTGAAAATTATTCTGTCAAAGTGTTGTGCTATGGCGGGCCAGAGGCTGGTGCCAGTGCCATCATTCATGGATGCGACCGCCCGGCACTTGCCCAATGCGACGGCTCACTTGCCTTTGCGCTGCCACAAGGCACAATGTGCGCACGTGAATCAGGGGTTTTTCGATATGGGTTTGCTGGACGACCTCGAGCAAGAAGCTCAAAAGCGCCGCGATGGAGAGGAAGGAGAGCTCAAGCGCAAGCGTGACTTCTTCCAGGAAATTGCGGTTCCGGCTGTGGAAAATCTCTACAGCTACCTGCAGCGATTGGCCAAGACGCTCAATTTTCTCAAGAGCGAGCGGCGCGCGACCTACCAGATCGCCGGTTACGGCCCGGTGGTCTGCCGCATTGGCGCGGACATGGCGGTGCAGGCACAGATGCCCATGTACGGGCGCGAAATAAAGTTGACGGTCACCGGTCTAATTGATTCGTCCAGCTGCCCGGTAGTCCAGATCGATGGCAACAGCCGTGTTGAGACCATGATGGATGCATTTCGTCGAGCGGGCTTCGATGCGCTGCAGAAAGCCGAAAAGGATGAACGCGGCTCGATCGTGTCGGCGAGATTCCAGGCCATAGGCAAGATTCAAATGGTGGCGACGTTCGCGGTTGACATGCACTCTGACATGGTGCGAATGGAGTTCACCAATTTCGACGCGCTGACGACCCGGAAACACTCGCTGCCATTGGCGGCACTCAACGAAGAGCTGTTGGATACGATTGGCAAGTACCTGGCTCATCAACAGAACTACGTAATGCGTGAGTCAGTATCGGACGAGAACCGCGAAACTTGGCGAGCCAAGTTGCAGCAAGAGCAACAGCGTAGGCAGTGGGAGCAGAAAATCGCCGATGTGCAGGCAGCAGAAGAAGCCAAGATGCGTAGCTCTTCGGCGCGAATTACTGGCAAGATCAAGTCGGTGACTGGTCCCGAGCTTGCTAAAAAACCGGATCTCGCGAAAAAGCCCGCTGCATCGGTGACGCCTGCGCCGGTGCAGCCAGCCGGTGGCTTGTTCAGCAAACTCACCGGCATGTTTGGAAAAAAAGACAAATAGCTGCGTTCACTGGATTGTTTCTCCAACGGTCAGCGGCTCGCTCAGGCGTCGCTCGAAGACAGCTCCCTCGTTCTTTAGCATTGCTGCTTCGCTGTGCCTTGGTTGGCGCTGATCGCGTTGACTCCCGCTTCAGAACGCTGCGAGTGTTCGTCGATGTCCTGTGTTGATCAAGTCTTGGATAGCAGCGATTGTCGGTCGGTCGGTACAGTCGCTATGCCCCAATTCTGCGCGGTTCGCGACGCGCTGTTGTGTAATGACCCAGGCTCCAAAATCTTGCGTTTGCGCGGCATCGAATGGTCCACCGGATCGCAGATTGAATGCTCGGTTGTGCCGACGCCCGTTCCTGGGCATCCGCAGCACCCAGTTCTAGTGGCGCCGCGGGCGCTCAAATCGCGTGGCCTCGGGACCGCACATGGACGGGCCGCACTGGTACACGCGGTTGCCCATATCGAGTTCAATGCGGTCAATCTGGCGCTCGACGCGATGTATCGCTTTCGTGATTTGCCGTTCGACTACTATCGTGACTGGTACAGCGTGGCTGTGGATGAGGCCAGGCACTTTGAACTACTGTCTGACCGACTGCACCAGCTTGGTTTCGCCTATGGCGACTTTCCGGCGCATAACGGGCTCTGGGAGGCGGCCTGCAACACAGCCCACTCCTGCCTCGCGCGTATGGCACTGGTGCCACGGGTTCTGGAAGCGCGCGGACTCGATGTCACTCCGGGGATGATCGATCGGTTGGAGCATGCCGGTGACCAACCCACTATTGCAATCCTTCGAATCATTCTCAGCGAAGAAGTTGCCCACGTGGCAATCGGCACGCGCTGGTTTCGCTATTGCTGTGCGCGACAGGGTCTCGACCCAGATCCCACATTTCTGGAGCTGGTACGCGCACATTCGGCAAGTGTGATCCGCAGGCCATTCAACGAGGAAGCGCGACGTGCCGCTGGATTCACCGATGCCGAGCAGACGGCGCTGGCGAGGATGGCAGATGTGGCGGCGTCGAATCGCTGACATGCGTAAACGCAGATGGATCGATCCTGCTCACTTTTTTCCTATTTGATCAATCTGCCAATAATGCTGCGACAACCAATCCAACGCTCCGAACCACCGCTCTGGTGCGCGGATCAAAGCCGAGGAATCCTCGAGTTTGACAAATGCCTGCTCACCACCAGCGGCGGCGCCCGGCTCGCCGACCAGCAAAACTCATCTAGGGACGGTCTGAATAAATCATCACTTTGTCTTCGCCACACTACTTATTGCTTGCCAAACCCCAAAAAACCTGCGGTTTTTCGCCCCCTGACTCATGGGGCTATCTCGGCTCCGGACTTCTTCCGAGGTTCCCAAGCGTCGGACCACGTGGACCGCTGCTGCACCCGGATCGAAGTTGCCTGATCGCCCGTCGGGGAGGCGTGTGCATCAGAAAAATGCGATAGTTTCCATGCCACGTCGAATCTGCCATTGTGGTGGTCAGCTGACACCGCCGGAGAACTGGCAATCATCGTGAAAACCGCAGCGTTCCCAGATACGCACAAGTCGACCCACGGTGGTGGTTCTGGCAGTCGTGGGCCGGCGCCAGAATTGGCTCCGCCTGCGGAAGGTAGCGGCCCGTCATTCAAACTGGAGAATGATCAGCGTTTTGCCGCGGTCTATGCCCAGTTGATGCGCCTGGCGCGTCGGCAGCTCGGGCCCGGCGACACGCTCAACACGACTGGCGTAGTGCATGAGCTTTACCTGCGACTAGCCAACGACAATGCTGCGTCGATTGGCAATGAGCGCCAGTTTCTGGGTTACGCGGCGCGGGCGATGCGCAACTTGCTGATCGATCGCGCGCGCAGTCGACTCAGCGAGAAATCCGGTGGCGGCCACATACCATTGTCTCTCGACGATGCGCATGCGGTCGCGGTCAGTGTCGATGCACGCGAAGCGCTCGCGCTGGATGATGCGCTGCGCCAGCTTGAGCGCGAGGATGCGCGCGCCGCAGAGGTTCTGGAACTGAACTATTTCGCCGGACAGACCACCGAGCGCATTGCCGAATTGTTGGGTGTCACCCGCCGAACCGTGGAGCGGGATCTTCAGTTCGCGCGGGCCTATCTCAAGGCCAGCTGCGCCTGAGTCAACGTCGGTTGCTGGCGACAAATGCCGAAGTGCCGTTCGATCTGCGCGCCCTTGAGTACTGCGTGCAGCAAGCTCTATGCGCAGTTACACCGACCCCGTCTTGCGCGCTGCGGGTTTGCGCAAAAGTGTTTTCTTCGCGGACCGTACTTTGCTGACGGTCGGCGGCTTCGCTGGCGGCGCCTTGGCATGCCGCTTTGCAGTGGCTGCGGGCGCGGCAAACGCCACTTCCAGTTCGGCCAATGCTTCGCCAGTGTAGGTGGCAATGCGCTGCATGTGCGGCAACGTGTCGCGGCATCCAGTAAAACCAAAAGCAAGTGTGCCAGCGTAACTCTGACAGGTGATGTTCAACGCCTGTCCATGCGTGACCAACGACACCGGGAACGCGGCTTCGAGCCTGGCGCCGCGGAAATACAATGCGCGTTCGGGGCCCGGAACGTTGGAAATGGTGACGTTGAACATTGGCCGCGTGCGCCCGCCCATACCGGTGAGCAGAGACAAAGTATACGGCGCCATCAACAGCATGGTGTATTGCATCATTGCCTTGCGTGGCAATCCCAGCACGTGCTCCTTGGCACGACGCGTGGAGTTTCGAATGGCATCGAGGCGCGCACGCGGGTCAGCGATGTTGGTGCCCAAAGTCGAGATGATGAACGTGATGGCGTTGCCCGCGCCCTCATCATCCTTGGGGCGTACGGACACCGGGATGCCCGCAGTAAGCGACTGTTCGGGCAACTCGCCCAGTTCATCCAGAAAGCGGCGCAGCGCGGCACCACAGATCGCCAGCACAACGTCGTTGAGCGTGGCGTTGGCGCTTTCCGCCAGGGTGCGCAAGCGCGCGATGGAAAATTGCTGGGTCGCGAAGCGACGCGGCTGCTTGATCCGTCCGTTGATGATCGAGACGGGCGTGTCGTAAGGAATCTTCAGAGCCTCGGCTGCATTGCGCGTGGAGCCGATCATGCTGCTGAAGGCGCGAACGATATCCGGCAGCGTGCTGAGTTGGCCGCGCGCGGCATCCACCAAACCGCTGATCACCTGCGCAGCAGTCGGTGCCGGCGCTTCACGCCGCATCCGTGCCGGGAAACCGACGGCAAAGAATGGCGGCAGGCGCCGACTTGACTCCGCATCGTGCGACATCGAGCGGACCAGCAATTTCATGCCGCTGATGCCGTCGATCAGCGAATGGTGCATCTTGATATAGAGCGCGAAGCGATGACCTTCGAGACCCTCGATGAATTCACACTCCCAAGGCGGACGCGACAAATCCAATGGCTGGCTGTGCAGGCGCGCGATCAGCTGTCCGAGTTCGCGCTCGCCGCCCGGCTGCGGCAATGCGGACAGGCGCACGTGGTGTTCCAGGTCGATATGTTGCTCTTCTTCCCAGACCGGGCGCAGCCCTTTCAAACCCGGCTTGCGCAGTCGATGGTTCCATGGTGGTGCGACGTCAGTACAGGCGCGGAAATCGGCCAGCAACTGGCGCAAAAAATCAGTTGGTGCATCGTCGGGAAGCGTAAACGGGATCAACCCGCCGACATGCATCGGCGTCTCCCGCGACTCGACCATCAGCCATGAGATATCCAGGGGATTGAGTGGCTTCACGCTCATTGCGGGCTCCGGTGCACGGGACAGGCCGACACTGTAACGCAGGCTGGTGGCCTGTCGGTCGAGCAACGCGCGTCGCGATCAACGCCAATGTCTGGGGAGATTGACCAGTCAGGTAGATGTGGCCAAGTGTGCATCTGGCGAATCCGCTTGCATCGTTGCGGATTTGGCGCTTAGCTTGAGCGATGAGCCCGCGCAGACTGCTCCAGGGATCGCTGTTCTGCCTGACGATCGCCATGAGCCAGATCCCGCTCGCGGCGACCGGGCCTGATGCCACCGGCAACGGCGTGGTGAACCGTGACCAGATCCGGTTTCGCACAGTCGGAATTCGTGAAGGTTTGTCCAGCACGACAGCGCGGGCCATCGCACAGGACGAGAAGGGCTTCGTCTGGTTAGGCACCCAAGAAGGCCTGAACCGCTACGACGGGTACGCGTTTCGTGTTTTTCGTGCCGAGCCGGAACGCCCCGATTCGCTGAGCGACAGCCATGTCACTGCTTTGGCAGCGGACCGCAAGGGTGGTTTATGGATTGGCACCGTGGGCGGCGGCGTCAATTATATGGACCTGGCCAGTGCCAGCGTGAAACGTTTTCTGGAGGGCGGTCCGTCTGGCCTGATCGGCACCGAAGTAAACACGTTGATGATCGCGCGCAATGGCGATCTGTGGGTAGCCACTCAGGACGGGGCGGTGCAGGTATTGCGCCGTGGCGCCATGCGATTCGAGTCGCTGTTTCCGGAAGACGCGCGACTGCGTCGTGTGCGCACACTGTTGCAAATGCCAAAGGGTGAGCTGTTGATCGGCGGTGCCGGCGGGTTGCTGCTGTATTCGCCGCAGTCAAAAACATTGAGCGAGTGGGCGCTCAATGCCGAGTTCGTAGCAAAAAAAGCACAAGTTACTGTGTTGACGTCTGCGCCCGACGGGCGCGTATTCGCCGGCAGCAACATGCTCGGCCTGTTCGAGTTCAACGCTGGCGGTCAGCTGCTGGCCCACCACCGCGCAGGTAAAGACCAGTCCGGCAGCGTTATTGATGATTGGATCGTTTCACTGATGATGACGCGACAGGGCGAGCTCTGGGTCGGCACCTACAGTGGCTTGAGCCGTTACCAGGGGCAGGGACAGTTCCTCAATTTTTTGCAGGACGCCAGTGACGTTGGAAGCATCGGTGCCAACCGCATTCCGGCGATGATGGAAGACCGCGATGGCCTGCTCTGGTTCGGCACCTGGACCGCTGGCGTTTCGTTGCACAAGCCGGCCACACGGGCACTGCGCATCATTCGCCATCGTGCCTCCGATCCCCGCAGCCTACCCACCAATCCGACGCGCGCCATGGCGCGAGATCCTGACGGAACGTTCTGGTTCGGATTGTTCGAGGGTGGAGGACTGGTGCACTACGATCACGAGCGCGGCGTTGTCCGGCGCTATCGGCACGACCCGGACGATCCCGAGTCACTGCCCAGCGATGGCGTGCAAGCCATTCTGCGACGGGGAAATGGCGAGCTCTGGGTAGCAACTACCGCGGGCGTGGCAATGCTCAAACCATCGCAGGATGGTTTTGTCCATTCTGCTGATGGCACCTTACCGCTGCCGACACGGTCGGCGCGCGCCCTTTATGAATCACGTGATGGCACGCTTTGGATTGGCAGCGAAGACGCCGGCTTGCTTGCACTGTGCTCGGGCTGTACATCGAGCGTCCAATACACATTCGATCCCGCGCACGGCGAGCACTCGTTGCCCGGAAGCAGCATCAACGCGATCGTTGAGGACCGTACCGGCATGCTGTGGATCGGCATGAACGGTACGGGTCTGGTGCGGCTGGATCGGACAAAAGATCGGCTGACCGTAGTGCGCGCGCGTCGTGGTGAAAAGGGCGCGTTGCAGAGCGACGTGATCACCAGTTTTCTCGAGACCACTGATGGGCAATTATGGCTGGGCACCCAAGGCGCCGGAATCAGTCGCATCGATCGCGGCGAGACACTGACCTTCTATCACATATCCCAACGTGACGGTCTCAGCGCCAATGCCATCGGTAGCGTGATGGAAGATGCAGATGGCATGTTATGGATCAGCTCGATCGGTGGCATCGATGAGTACGACCGCAGTAGCGGGCGCGTGCGCGGCCTGACTGCCAGTGATGGCTTTGATCGCTCCGGCTACTTCATCAATTCGCGTGCAGCCGATGAGGCTGGCAATCTCTACTTCGGCGGTCTGCTCGGCGTAGTGCAATTTCATCCGCGCGATTTTCAGATCGATCTGCGGCGTCCCGATGTGGTGTTGACTGGTGTTGACGTTTATCGCGCAGAGGACCTCGAAGAGAACCACGAAGTCTCCGTCGCTTACGCCGACGTATTGCGTCTGCAGCATACCGAGCCGGTGTGGGCGTTGAGCTTCTCGACCATGAATTACGCCAACGCCGATATGTCTCGATTCAGCTATCAGTTGGAAGGCCTCTATGACAGCTGGGTCAATTTGCCCAAGGGACAGCGCATGGCAAGTTTCACCCGTGTCCCGCCCGGACACTATGTCTTCCGCGTGCGCGCGGCCAATGCCGATGGAATGGAGTTTGGACCTGAAACGCGATTGCCGATCGAGATCCTTCCGCCGCCGTGGTGGTCGCCTGGGGCCAAGCTGCTTTATGCGTTGGTGGTGATGCTGAGCATGGCGTTAATGGCCCAGGCCATGCGCCGACGAACGCGCGAGCGGCGGGCGGCGCGGCGCGCGATCACCGAGCGCGAAAACCGACTCAAGCTGGCGCTCTGGGGCAGTCGCGATGAACTTTGGGATCTGGATTTGGCGAGTGGCCAGGTGCGGCGAGAGAATCCGCTGCCGGGCTTCGCCAATGACCAATCGGAAAAGCTGCCGGGAGCCGAGTACTACGAGCGACTGGTGCACCCCGATGACCGTGTCGCCAACGACGCGATCATGCGCGCGCATCTGCGCGGCGAAACCGAGTTTTGCGAGATGGCGTACCGCGCGCGCAGCAAACGCGGCGGATGGTTCTGGGTGCTGACACGCGGTCAGGTAGTGGATCGCGGCCCGACCGGGCGCGCCTTGCGCATGATTGGTACGCATCGCGATATCACTTCGCTCAAGGCTGCCGAGGAAGCCCTGCGTGCGAGCAACGAAGCACTTGAGTCGCGAGTGGCCGAACGCACGCATGCGCTCACTGTGGCCAATGCAGATCTGCAGCAAACGCTTGAAGTGCTGCGTTTGGCACAGGATCAGCTGATCGAGTCGGAGAAGATGGCATCGCTCGGCAACCTGGTCGCCGGCGTCGCCCACGAGATCA
>JANMSL010000720.1:0-1891 GCA_031389245.1 Lysobacterales bacterium
TCTTCAACGCGGTATTGCCTGCAAGCCGTGCCACCCAATGGACACCTGACGGGCCGCGCACATGCAGCATCGTGTCACTTCCCAGCCGTTCGACCAGACTGACCTCGCCGCGCAGCAGGACGTCGTCCGCATCGTCGGCAACCACAATCAGATCTTCCGGTCGCACCCCAATGCACATCGATCCCGCAACTTGAGCGCAATCCGGGCGGTCCAGCAGGAGTGTGCGTTGACTCAGTTGCAGTCCGATGCGTGCATCACTGCAGCTGACCTGCGGCGCGGCAACATCAATAAAGTTCATCGTCGGCGAACCCAGGAAGCCAGCGACGAATCGGTTGGCCGGACGTGCGTAGAGATCCAATGGAGCGCCGATCTGTTCGATACGGCCAGCGTTGAGCACCACGATCTTGTTGGCCAGAGTCATCGCTTCAACCTGGTCGTGGGTCACGTAGATCATCGTTGCCTGCAAGCTGGCATGCAGCCGGGATAGTTCTATGCGCATCTGGCCGCGTAGTGCGGCATCGAGGTTGGACAGAGGTTCGTCGAACAGAAAGACTTCGGGCTCGCGTACGATGGCGCGACCGATCGCCACGCGTTGTCTTTGTCCACCCGAGAGCTCGCGCGGTTTGCGCTTGAGCAGATTCTCGAGATGCAGAATGGCGGCGGCATCATTGACACGCCGGTCAATATCGCCAGGCGCCATGCCGCGAATGCGCAAACCAAAGCCCATATTGTCGGCGACATTCATATGCGGGTAGAGCGCATACGACTGAAACACCATGGCGATGCCGCGTTCGGCTGGGTGCACGTCGGTGACGTCGCGATCGCCGATCAGAATCTGCCCGCTGTCCGCGCTCTCGAGTCCAGCAATCAGTCGCAACAAAGTGGATTTTCCACAGCCGGATGGGCCAACGAATACAACCAGCTCGCCCGCATCAACTTCGAGGCTCACGCCGTTGATGACTTGCTCGCGCCCAAAGCGCTTGCACACGTTGATCAGTTGAACCTTACTGCTGGCCACCTGGACCCCGGCTGGCTTTTTGGTTGCAAGTTTGGATGATCACAGAGTTATCCAGCCTGAGTGGTGATTGGTGCATGGTACGGCCTTGGGAAACCGGTGTCATGGTGCGATGCAGCGAACGATCAATGCCCCGTTGGGCAGCCATGTCGCCCGAGTCAACGCGATTGCGATGTGCGCTTGCAATAGGGAACCAGCGCGCTTCGACGTGGTGGCACTCAGTCAGGTGCCCGGGTGTGGCGCGAAGCGAACCGCCAAACGCTGCGCAGCGCACATAACTCTGCCGCGCGCTGGACGGGGCTCAACGACGCACATCGAAGCGCTCCTGGGCGACCAGGGCAAGCACATCTTCAACGCCGACCAGGTTGCAGTCGCCAGGTATCGAATGTTTTAGACAGGCCGCGGCCACGCCGAAGTGCAGACTTTCGGCGTCATTCAAGCCGGTGAACAAACCATGCAGCACCCCAGCGGCAAACGCATCGCCGCCGCCGATGCGGTCAACGATTGGAGTGACCTCGTATGACCGCGTGCGCTGCACCTGTCCATCGCGGGACACCAGCAATCCGGACAGGGCGTGATGATCGACACTGTGTTGGACACGGATCGTGGTCGCCACGCGCTGCAGTTGCCCAAACGCAGCGAACGCGGTGTGCGCCGCCGCGATGATGCGCTCTACCGATGGCGCATCGGGCGGCGTCCAGTCCAGCGCGATGGCGATATCACGGTAATCTGCAAACAGCAAATCCGTCGCCGCCATCAGTCCGCGCGTGATGCTTGCCGAGTCCCCGTTCCAGCTCTCCCATAATTTTGCGCGGTAGTTGCCATCGAAGGAAACCTGCGCGCCGTTTTGCCGCGCCTTTTGCATACCGTGAAGGC
>JANMSL010000725.1:0-6924 GCA_031389245.1 Lysobacterales bacterium
CCACTGGCCATCCTGCCTGCGGCCGCGGTGATTACACCCAAGCAGGCCGCAGAGGCATTCGGAAACGAATTGATCCTGCTGATGGCCGGCGGATTCATGATGGCCTTGGCGCTGGAACGCAATGGCGCGCATCGTCGCCTGGCGCTGGGCATGGTGCACTTGTTCGGAGCACGCAGCGGTCGTGCGCTGGTTTTCGGCTTTATTGCCGCGACCGGGTTCACCAGCATGTGGATTGCCAATACCGCGGCGACGCTGATGATGCTGCCGGTAGCGATGGCGATCCTGGAAGGTTATCCCGACCCGCGTCTGCGCGCGCCACTAATTCTGTCCATTGCCTATGCCGCCAGTATCGGCGGCTGGGGTACACCGATCGGCACGCCACCGAATCTGGTGTTCATGCAGGTCTACGATCAAACCACGGGCCGACGCATGGGTTTCGGCGAGTGGATGCAGTTTGGCGTCCCGATTGTGCTGATCTTTCTGCCTATTCTTGGCTTTTGGCTGACCCGCCACTTGAAGAATTCAGCGCCCGCCGTGTTGCCGGCCATGGGCCCATGGACCGCCGCAGAACGCCGCGTGATCGCGATTTTTTCGTTGGTCGTGTTCGCCTGGATCTTTCGTGCCTGGCCCTACGGCGGCTGGAGTGGATTGGTCGGGCTAAGCACTGTGAACGATGCCAGCATCAGTCTCGCTGGCGTCGTACTGATGTGCCTGGTCCCCAATGGTCGTGGACAGGCGCTGCTCGATTGGGAAACCGCCGAGCGCATTCCGTGGGGTGCGTTGGTATTGTTTGCCGGCGGCATCGCCCTGGCCACCGCATTTCAGACTTCGGGCCTGGGCGACCGAATCGCACATGCGCTGGGCGGGCTGAACCAGTTGCCAGCGTTGGTGCTGATCCTCTGCGTCTGCCTGGGCGTCACCTTGCTATCGGAAATCACCAGCAATACCGCGACGGCGGTGCTGCTGATGCCGATCCTGGCCGCGACCGCCATAGCGGCGGACATTGAACCGGCATTGTTGATGGTGCCGGCGGTGCTGGCCGCCAGTTGCGGGTTCATGTTGCCGGTTGCCACTGCGCCCAATCTGATCGCCTACGGCACCGGCCAGGTGCCTCTGGAGCGAATGATTCGCGAAGGCGCGGTGCTCGACATCATCGGTGTGCTGGTGCTGTCGGGTGTTTGCTGGGTGGTGCTGGCGCCTTGAGTGTGCGAAACCAGAACAGGTGCTGTGCCTCCAGCGATTTATCGCCGCAAGCCGCACATACATCGGCACAGCTTCGCGGCGCAGGCCACTCCCACGCCGATACCGCCCAACTACACGCGACCAGCGAGCAACTGGAACGCCATCCATCCGGCAAACGCGATCAACAGAATCAATCCCTCGCGTCGCGACACCTGCGCATCGCCGCGGACCATCGGATAAAACGCGAGCGCGAACGCGATCAACGCAGGAATCTCCACCCATACCAGCGAGCGCGCCATCGGCAACGGGTGCCAGAGCGACAGCAACCCCAGGATCAACAACAGGTTGACGATGCTGGAGGAGACGGCGCTGCCGACGACGATATTGCCATGGCCACGATTGGCTGCGACCGCTGCCGTGGCCAACTCGGGAAGGGCGCTGCCCACCGCGAGCAAGGTCAATCCTGCCCAAAGTTCGCTCATGTGCCACAGACCGGCCAGCGCAAATGCGCGGTCCGAAGCCATCCAGGCGCCGTAACCCAGCATGCCCAAGCCAAACAGCACACGTGCAAGATTGCGTCCTAGATCGGTCTGGGTATTACCGGCGTAGGCGAGTTCCTTGCGCACCGCTTCGGACTCAGTGCTTGATGAACGTCGCACCGCCCAACCAAAAGCAATCACGCCGATCAACAACACGGCCCCATCGAAATAACCCAGTGTGCCGTTGTGGCTCATTCCGAGCAGCCCTGCTGCCGCAAGCACGAGCAGTGGCAAACCCAGTCCGACCAGACGAAACCCGACTGACAACGGTTTGACCAGCGCTGCAACCGCAATGATCAGACCAAAGTTCGCGATGCAGCTGCCGATGACGTTGCCCATCGCCATCGCGTAGTGCCCCTGGATGATTGCGGCAAGCGAAATTGCCAACTCAGGCACCGAGGCACCGACTGCAACCAATGCCAGTCCGGCTGCGGTCGCGCTCGCACCGCGCTTCTGCGCCAGGCCCGAGGCGCCCTTGACCAGCGAATCAGCTCCAAGCGTGACCAGCAGAAGTCCGAGCGCGAAAAAACCAAGCAATTCCCACATTCGGCAACGTCCTCAAGATTCCAGCAGTGAGGATAGTGGCGCGAAGCGCTGGACGCCATTGCATCATGCCAGTGGCAGAGGAATTTACCCTTGCGAACGGAAAAAAATGGGCCGGCAAGCCGGCCCGAACGATCACCACGGAGAGAAAACAGGCGACACCGGCATCGTTCCACGATCTGCGGACGATGCCACCGCACATCCCTTAGCGGTCGTGTCATGGAAAACCAGAAAGTCAATGCTTTGCGGAATCACGATTGTGGAACGAAGTAGGCATGCCGTTCGCGGTTCTGCAACAGTCGCCCATCAGAAGCTGGTACCAACCGAATATGCCTGCTCATACGAACACGATTGAAATGTCGCGCGCGAGTAGCCGCCAACATCTTGGCAATTACTCGCCGAGAGCGAAACAGTGTCTGTACCTATTCCCTCGCTGACCGCGGTGAAATTGCCGCGTGCGATCTGCTTGAGATCACTGGAAGGGGTGTTGATGAACACTTCCACATCCAGATAGGCCGTGGTCACCGGGGTCGGATTGAATATCTTGAAACCGGAAATACCGCTGACGCTGCAGAACGCGGCATCACCCTCGTATGCCACCCAGGTGAACACCGAGCGAACGTTGGCGCAGTTGCCAAAGCTCTTTGACGATGGCGCAGCATTCATTTCGGACGAAATGCTTTCGAGCTCGCCACGCATCCTGGATAGTTCGACATTACCGTCCAACGCACTCCTCTTGGACTCGAGCATGCGAATCTGATCGCTCAGGTAGTCCGCCCGAACTCGCTTGGCCATAGGCCCAAAGCCGACTCGATGTTCTTGTCCATTCTGAGCGATCCAGATGTAGTAGCCAGGCTCGACAAGTTTCCAAACCCTGCCTTTTTCGCTTTGTTTCGCCAGAAATTCCCTGACGATTCTTCGTTCATCGAATTCTGGCTCTTGTGCGAAAACGCCGGCTGCAGAAACAGCCAGCAACCACGAAGTCAACAGCCTTTTCATTTGAAGCACTCCTTGGGTGGGAACTCAAACGACTGACACGATCAGATGATTTTCCAGGCACTGGTGTTCTGCACATGGAACCAACCCCGAAGGAAGGTCTGAATAAGTCACCACTTCGTCCTCGCCATACGCCTTATCGTTTGCCACACCCTGGTTTTCAACAGCGCAGCTGGTCGCTCTCAACAACGCGGCTGGGCAAGCTACGGTTTTTCGCCCCCTGATTCAGGGGGCTATCTAGGCTCCGAACTTGTTCAGAGGTTTCCTAATCAACTGCGTAGGACCAACCTTTGGTCCAGTCGGTTTTTTGGCTTTCAAATGCGCCCTTGAAGTTAACGCTCTCAAAAAATCCGTCGTTTGGCACCGTTACACCGGTTCCGAGGAGAAGAGAATTCGCCGCAGGAAATCGTCCGGACAAGTTGAGCGCCGCAGCAGTGCCATCGGAATTCCCGACTTGTCCGCGATACCAAGCGCTGACGGCAAAGGGATCGGCTGCCACTTCCTCGAAATTGGTTGTGCACCCGAGCGCAGAACCCACCATGGTCAGCACGCCAGTTGAACTTGGGCTGGCGGCGGTTCCGCTCGCGGTGTAAGTGGCGGTGTCGTTGAAGTTCAGGCATTCCTGGTTGTACCCGGTCGCGACAATATTGAAGTAGTTGCCGCCCGAACCACGGCGAATCCGGACGCCTTCGTTACTTGCGCCAGGTGTGGACCCGATCAGCGTAACGTTGGCTACCTTTGGCTGGGTGCGCGGCAGGAGATCGAAGGCTCCGGGCTTGTTGTCAGATTCGATGCCGTTGGAATCATCGACGGCAGGCGTGGTCTGCGTGCAGTAAGCGAACTGGATCTTGCCGGTATAGCCTTCGGCGAAGTCGAGGCAGTCATCTTCGATCGCCGTACCGACGACGTAACGCAGATTTACCGAGCCACCGAACATTTCAAAAGCGTCGTCTTTGCCCGCATGAACTTGCACGTGGTCGATGACTGTTCCGTTGCCGACAGCGAGTAGCGTGAGGGAGTTTAGTTCTTCGTTAGTGCGAATGGCTTTCCCGGCATAACGGATCTGCGTGTAGCGCAGCGCTCCGGAGGAATCTGCATTGTCCGAAATCAGGTTGCCGCCGGGATTGTCGCGACCACCAAACTTGACATCGGTGTCGGCTTCGAACGAACAGGGCGCGTTGCCGATGCAGCTATTGTTGGCGGCGTTGCCGGCGATCACCAGACCAGCCCAGTCGCCGGGGACATCGCGCGGCGCGGTGAACACCACCGGTGCCGCTGGCGTACCGTTCGCATAGATCTTCGAGCCCGCGTGAACGACCAGATAATCGATGGCACCGCCGCTGCCCTGCAGCTGGGTTCCGGGTTCGATGGTGAGCACGCCAGGGGTACCGTTGCGGCCGGAGCCGACCTGCACCTTGCCGCTGATCACATACGTTGCGTGGTTGGGAAGCGTCAGATTGCCGGTGATGGTGCTGGCCAGCAGGCAGGTGCGCGGCAAGTTCTGGAATGCGACGGTGCCAGCCGGGCAGGCGGTGAACTCGGTGTTGTAAGCACATCCAGCGGGCGTCGCGCCGATGTGCTGCAGATCCATATTGCTGACCGGAAGACTGACGCCGCTGTTCGGCGTGATGTCCAGCTTGATGCGGTTGCAGCTCAGGGCTTCGAAGTTGAGCTTGCCAATTGCAACACCGGTGGGCGCGGTAAATGTGTTACCGAAGGTGCCACCGGTGAATTTGAAGACGTCGACGTTCTGCTTGCTGAATTCACGATCGGTCAGCGGCACCTGCGCGGTCAGCCACAACGGCTGACCTGCATTGTCAAAGGTGAACATCGCCAGGAAAAACACACCTTGGCCAGCGCCGGTCGGCACCCAATCGGCGAGAACACCGCGACCTGACTGGGTGGGGTTGTACCAGGAGCCTTCGAACTGTTCATTCACAACCACGGCCGCGTCGGCATTCGCCGCGAGCAATAGTCCAGCCACGGCCAAAGCCAGTGGGCGCTTCAGGGATACGATCGACATGATTCCACTCCGTTAATGTTGGGGCAGCGCACTGGACTCGCGTGAGTCCTTATTCGCCGCTCATCATCGGCAGTTGCCATGACAGTTCCGTGGCTGAACGTTTTCAATTGCGCGACAAAATAAATCGCGCGCAGTGGCGCACGCCTCATGCTGCGATGCGAAACAAGGGGGCCCGCAGCGCAGCGGACTGGGCAATCAGCAAGTCGGCGCTGAACGCACAGCGCTCAGGTCGTGGTCACTGCATTGACCGGGAAACGAATCTCGAAACGCGCACCGGCATCGGCCAGGCTTTCACAGCGCACGCTACCGCCCAACAGGCGAGTGACCAGATTGAACAGGATATGCATGCCCAGACCACTGCCACCCTGGCCGCGTTTGGTGGTGAAGAACGGTTCAAATATTCGACGCCGCACTTCCTCGGTCATGCCGCAGCCGTCGTCGCTGTAGTCGAGCAGGACCTCTTCCCCTTCAATGCGCGCCTTGATGCAAATCGTGCCGTCGTCCCGCGTTTCAAAGCCATGAGTGAGCGAGTTGATCATCAAGTTGGTGATCATCTGGTAGAGCGCACCGGGAAAGGTGTCGATCTGCAATTCCGGTTGGCATTCGATGCGCACCACGTGCTTGGTCTTGCGCAATCTTGGCTGCAGCGAGGTCACGATCTCGTCGAGGTACTCCGCCAGGTCAATCCTGCGGCGGTCTTCGGCGCTCTGGTCGACGGCAACCTGCTTGAAGCTTTTCACCAGATGGTCGGCGCGGCGCAGATTGCGGAAGATCAGCTCGCTGCTTTCACGTGCAACGCCAAGATAGCCATCGAGATCAGAGCGCTTCATCGTGCCGTTCTCCAGGATTGTGGCAAAGCGCCTGGTTTCGGTTAGCAGATGTGACGACGCGGTTACGCCAACACCAAGTGGTGTGTTGATTTCGTGTGCGACGCCCGCAACCAGTGCGCCCAGCGCCGCCATTTTTTCCGATTCGACCAGTTGCCGCTGTGCCTGGCGCAGGTCATCGAGGGTGCGCCGCAGGTGATCGTTGGCAAGCCGAAGATCGCGGGTGCGTCCTTCGACCCTATGCTCAAGCTCGATGTTGATCCGATGCAGGGCTTCTTCCTGCTCCATCAATTCGGTGATGTCGCGCGACACTCCGCTCATCCACAGCGCGCGCCCGTTCGCATCGCGCTCGGTCACTTTGCCGTAGGACAACGCCCACAGCCAACCGCCCGATTTGAGCGCGACGCGGTAGCGCGCGTTCATGCGCTGCGCCTGGCCCTTGGCCAACTCGGTGAAGGCCGCTACAAACCCGGCGCGATCGTCCGGATGAATCACTTCGAGCACTTCGGCTACCGGAATCGGCTGATCGTGATGCGGCATCATGATGTCGAGGTGCGGCACGATGCGACGAAAGGCGCCGGCGGCGAGGTCCACTTCCCAAATTTCGTCGCCCGAGGACTCCAGTGCGAGTGCCAGATGCGTTTCGCTGGTGCGCAGCCGATCGGCGCCTTCCAGCCGCGCAGCACTGGCCGCAATTCGACGACGCACGATCCAGCCGCCAACCAACACCAAAAGCAACAGACTGATGGCGGCGATGGTGAGCAACTTCCACGTTAGAAGTTGTTCCAGCAACGGTGCGGCGAGCGCTGCCGGG
>JANMSL010000728.1:0-15040 GCA_031389245.1 Lysobacterales bacterium
GCGGCGCGCATCGACGCTGATTTCCCGCAGTGGGCGCTGCTTTGCATCGAGCACACGCAAACCCCCCTTGCCGTCGGCGGCGGCCCAAAAGCTGATCGTGCTTTTTGGCAGATCGGGCGATTCATCAAACCAGCGCGAAGCACGTCCGCGCCAGCCACGTTCCGCCTGCACCGGGTCAATCGCAAACAGGTGCACGGGTTTGCTGCGTACCGTCTCGCTCAGTTCCTGCACCGGCAGCGCATCGGCAATCCACACGCTGCGCCCATGGGTACCGGCGATGATTTCGCGATCACGCGGGTGAATCACCAGATCATGCACCGGCACATTCGGCAAGCCAGCATCGAAAGCCTGCCAACTCGCGCCACGATTGAGCGAAACATACACGCCCCGATCGGTGCCGACATACAGCACATCCGCGTTGACTGGATCTTCGCGCACCACGTTGACCGCCTCGCCGGGCAGATTGCTGCTGATCGAACGCCAGGAACTGCCTAGGTCATCGCTGACGTAAACCATCGCACCGGGGTCGTCATTACGGTAATTGTTGAAGCTTGCATAGGCGCGCTTGAGCGAGTGGCTCGAGGCGACCACGCGACTGACCCAATGATCGGGAAGTCGCGCCGAAACGTTACGCCAATCGTTGCCGCCACCAGTGGTGACCCAGACGTTGCCATCGTCGGTACCCGCCCAGATCAAACCGAACTGCTTGGTCGATTCGCTGATCGAAGTGATCGTCGCGAAAGGAACATTGCCGCGATTGCGACTGGTGGTCAGATCGCCACTGATCGCATTCCAGGACCTGCCCTGGTCAAATGAGCGAAACAACTTGTTGGCGGCAAAATAGACCACGTCCTGATTGTGCGTGGACAGCACCACGGGTGTGTTCCAGTTGTAGCGCAGCGCCGATTCCTTGATCTTTTCGCGCGGGCGTACCGACCCGCCGCCATCGGCGCCCTGGCGATTGTAGAAACCAAACTGATAGCCGGTGTAGACGGTGTCATCGCGCGAATCGATGGCGACATGCATGCCATCGCCACCACCGATGCTGGTCCAGTCTTCACCGAGTTCCCAGCGTGTGCGCGACGAACCCTTGAGCGTGCCATTGTCCTGCAGGCCACCGTAAACGTTGTACGGCTCGGCCATGTCCACATTGATCGAGTAGAACTGACCGACCGGTTGTCGATCAAGTTTCAGCCAGCTGGCGCCGCCGTCGTAGCTGACGTCCACGCCGCCATCATTGCCATTGAGCATGCGGCTCGGGTTTTCGCGATCGATCCACCAGGCATGGTGGTCGACGTGCACGTGCGGGTGATTCATGCCGGTAAAGGTCTTGCCGCCATCGGCCGAGGTGATCAACGGCATGCCCAGCACATAGAGGCGATTGGCGTCGTCGGGCGCAACGCGCAGTTGACCGAAGTAGTAGCCGTAGGTGTAGGTCACTTCGCTCAGTGGGCGCTCGTGCGTCCGCTTCCAGTTGGCGCCGGCATCGTCGGATCGGTAGATTTCCAGGCCACGGATGTCGGTGTTGAACAGCGCGGCCTCAGCATCGTTGAGCGCATTGATCAAATCCTGGATTTTCAGCTCATCGCTCTGGATCAGCGCGATCAGTGACTTCGCATCCAGCTCGGTGTCCAGATCGCTGCCGCGGATGAACGCTTCAATCTCATCCGGATCCTGGGCCAGAAACTGCTCCTTGCTCATGGTCTTTAGTCGCCGTGCCGACAACGGCCGATCACCGAGATCCTGTTCGTCGACGGGCAGGTCTTCCCAGTTGTCGACGCTGGCATAGAGCACACCGGGCTGGCTCGCCGACAGCGCCAATCCGATACGACCCACCTGCTTGCCCTGCGGCAGGCCAGCGCTGAGGCGCGACCAGGTTTGTCCGCCATCGATCGATTTGTGGATGCCCGAGCCGGCGCCGGATTCGCTGAATTTCCAGGCACTGCGGGCGTGGTCCCACAGCGCCGCGTAGAGTACGTCGGGGTTGCTCGCGTCCATGGCCAAGTCGATGGCGCCGGTATGGCCGGTGCCGATCAAGGACTGGGTCCAGTTTGCTCCGGCGTCGCGCGTGCAGAACACGCCGCGACGACCACCTTCGGAGTAGAGCCGGCCAATGGCGGCGACGCACAGCCGTTGACTGTCCTTGGGATGCACCACGATGCGTGCGATGCGGTCGACGTCACTCAGACCCGCGTGTCGAAACGTGGCGCCCTCGTCGTCGGAAACAAAGATGCCCATGCCGCCATACGAGGAGCGTGAGGCATTGGGCTCGCCCGAGCCGAGCCACAGGCGCTTGGGCAGATTCGGATCGACGGCGATATCGCCGCTGACCGTGGTCGGCATCGAGTCCGACAGCGGCGCAAAGCTGACGCCATTATTGGTCGTCTTCCAGACACCGCCGGTGGCATAGGCCACATAGAAACCATACGGCTGGCCGGGAATCGATTCCACGTCCACGACACGGCCGCCCTGCACCATCGGTCCGATCGACCGCCACTTCAAGCCATGAAACAGCGACTCCTGCTGCAGCTTGGCGTGCTGTCGCCAGGAGTCCCAAGCCAGGGTCGACGCGTCGGTCGGCTCGATGGCTTGTGCGGCAGTCGCGCTCAACAAGCCGCAGAGCGCCACGAAGGAGAGAGCAGGGCGTAGGATCATCGTAAGTCCCCCGGAAAGAAACCCAACGATAGCGAAGCGGCGCGGATTTTACGATGTGCCGTTGGGGGCCCAGCCGAGCGTGCGCCGGTCGCCGCGCATCTTGGCTGTGCCCCTTGCTTCGACGCGCTGCACCCACGCTGTATATTCTTGGCTGGTCGGGCCGCTTGCCCGCTAGCCGCTGCCACATTCCCGCTAATCTTGCGCCCCTCGTGACCACCAACCTTGTACTGCATGAGCAATGACTCGATCGCCTTTCCCGACAGTGCTGCGCACTTCCTGCTGGAAGGCGCCGCGGGCAGCATCGAGGTTGCCACCAACAGGCCTGCGCAGTCGCCACGCCTGGGCACAGCGCTGATCTGTCACCCACATCCGCTGCACGGGGGCAGCATGCAGAACAAAGTGGTCACCACCAGCGAACGCGCGCTACGCGAACTGGGATTGAGCACGTTGCGCTTCAACTTTCGCGGGGTCGGCCAGTCTCAGGGAAGTTACGACGAGGGCCGCGGCGAGGGCGAGGACCTGCTGCTGCTGGCGCAGTGGGTGCGTACGGCACGCCCGCGCGATGCGCTTTGGCTTGCAGGATTCTCCTTCGGCGCATTTGTTTCGATCAGCCACGCTGCCGCAATCGCGCCGGCACAGCTGATCAGCCTGGCGCCGCCGCTTGGGCGCTGGCAGTTCGAGGCGATCGCTTATCCGCAATGTCCGTGGTTGGTCATACAGCCTGAAGCCGATGAAGTAGTGGATGCCGCTGCTGTGTTTGTCTGGGCTGAGAATCTGGCGCCGAGGGTGGAGCTGGTGCGCTTTCCCAACACCTCGCATTTCTTCCATGGCCAGCTCACCACGCTACGCGAAGCCATCCAGAAGCGATCACGTGCACCATTGCCGCCGCTGGAGCAATAGTCGGTGACGCCGCGTTTTTCGCCAACGCAGGCCTACCTGGCAGGAGTCGCTGCGGGACGTTGGCAAAGCGACACTGCGCAATGCGCAGTGTTACCGAGTCTGGACCGCATCGACCAGCGCTTGTGTGCCGATTCGGACATGGGACTGATCGATCGCCTGCGGCGGCGCCTGCGTGGTCCCGAGCGTGTACGCGGGCTCTATCTGTGGGGCGGCGTGGGTCGTGGCAAAACTTTTCTGGTCGATCTGCTGCACGATGCACTGCCCGGCGAGCGCAAGCTGCGTCTGCACTTCCACCGCTTCATGGGACGCGTGCATCAGGCTTTGCGCGCACACGCGGGTGAGCAAGATCCGTTGCGAACCATTGCCCGTCAGTTCGCGCGCGAGGCGCGGCTGTTTTGCCTCGACGAGTTTTTCGTGCAGGACATTGGCGATGCGATGATCCTGGCTGAATTTCTCAAGCACCTGATTGACGCTGGCGCCACCCTGGTCACCACCTCCAACCTGCCGCCGCGACGCCTGTATGAACACGGTCTGCAACGCGAGCGCTTTTTACCGGCGATCGCGCTGATCGAGCGCCATTGTGAAATCATCGAACTGGCCAGCACTACCGATTACCGGTTGCGCACGCTGACCTCTGGTCAGGTCTATCACACACCGCTGGGTGCGGCCTCTGAAGCCGCAATGACGGCGAGCTTCAATCGACTCGTACCGGGCGCCTTGCGTCCCTCCGGCCCTATGCTGGTCAATGAGCGAGCAATCCCGGTGCGCGTGCGCGCCGACGGTATCGCCTGGTTCGAGTTTGAAGCGCTGTGCGAAGGACCGCGCTCGGTTGCCGACTACATCGAGCTGGCGCGGAGCTTCAAGACCGTATTCCTTTCCGGCGCGCCGATTCTCGGTACCAGTGCCAGCGGCGAGGATGCGAGCAAGCGCTTCGTGCATTTGATTGATGAGTTCTACGACCGTAACGTCAACCTGATCATCAGCGCGGCCGCGCGGCCTACTGAGCTCTACCGCGGCAATCGCCATCGCCAGGAATTTGCGCGTACCGAAAGTCGACTGATCGAAATGCAGAGCGTCGAGTATCTGGCGCGTGCGCATAAACCCTGACTGCGCGTGGTGGGCGCGACCGCGAACGGTCGATGCTTCGGCGGATTTGATTGCGCACTATGGCGCCGCCACAGCGCTTGCGCTTAGCTGGCGAACAAGAAGTACAGCAGGTTGTTCTGAAAGTACGGATTGACCGTCAACTGACCGTGACGTTCGCACAGAAAAAAGGTCTGCGCGATCGGGAAGAAATTGAATGGCTCGCGTTCACCACCGGTACTCTGCGTCGCTCGACCGACCTGCGACGCGCGCGTAACCAGGCCATCGCCCGGCTCAAACATGAGGCGATCATAGTCGCGACCGATATCGGTTTGCTTCGGTAGCTGCCGATGGAAGATCAGGCGCTCCCCCTCGGCGTCAGATTCCAGCATGGCGCGTGCCTGGGTCAGCTCGCAGTCGCCGCCGAACACCGCGATGTCGATCTGTGCGTCTTCAAAGGATGGCGTCAGCGCCCATTGAAATCGTCGCGCACGCCGCAGGTTGCGTTCGAAGGTTTTTTGCAATTGCTTTACCGCGGCATCACCCAGCTCGGCAGAATCGACCGACTTGCGGACTCGATCCATCACTTCGGGTGAGTACACCGACCAGTGGCGGCTGCGCCAGGAAGCGGGATCGTAAATGTCGATATCCAGTTCCTGACCGTTCGCATCCACGATGCTCTTTACCAGCGGGTGCGGCAGGGTTTCGAATGGCGTCGAGAATGTGCTCATCACTTCCACCGGTACGGTGCGCAGCGCAATGCGATAACCCTGGAACAGTCGCTTGACGCTGGCTACCGAACCCAGGTTGGGTGTTCCCAACAGCACCACGCGACGAATGCGGGTGGAGGCTTCATTCCATTGCGCTGGGCGTTCCCAATCCAGCACGTCGTCGGGCCCATAACGAAGATAGTAATTTGTGATCAGTCCACCATTGCTGTGCGCGATGATGTCCACGCGCAGTGTCGGATCGGCGTAGTCGATGCGGATCTGATCAATCAACTGGTGCAGCGCACGCACTGCTTCGACGTTATCGCGCCGCCAATCGTAGAGGAGAACGTAGTAGTGGCGCCGATCGCCTTTGCCAATCGATTCTCCCGGCTTGCCACGGTGGTAGCGGCCGATCTTCTCCAATGTGCCGAGCAATCCGGAATAGAAATCCACGCCGCCGACGCCGAAAAACAGGTCGCCCGGTATCAATCCACGGCCTTCGCGCTCATCGGCTTCCATACGCGCGAGACTGCGGTAATTGCTCAGCGCCAGCGCCCCGATCGAGCCGGGCCACACTTCTTCTCCGCTCTGGCGATCGACCAGGGTCGAGCCCATCAAGCCGTGAATGACGATCACCGGTGGCTGACTCTGATTGTTGCTGGCCCCCGCATACAGCCGCGCCAGGTCCGGTCTGGGATCGAGGCTGGCGCAGCCTGTCAGCAACGGCAAAGCGACCAACCCAATCAGCAGGCGCCCGATCAGTTGGACCTGCCTCGCAAAAGGGATCGCGGAAAACGCGTTCGCGGCCATAGACTCAATTAGTGCGCAGTGGATCGCCCAGTTTAGGGACTTGCGGCGCTCAATGCGCGCTATGACCGCTCGCGTTTAGTTCGGCAGTATCTCGCCGTTCACGTACAGCCAGCGTCCGTTTACGCGCAGGAACCGGCTGATCTCATGCAGACTTTGAGCGCGATGCCCACCTTCGCGCCAACACGCGACAAATTCGACCGTGGCCGCGTCGGGCCCGGTTTGAACATGCTGTTTTACGTCAAGGCTGATCCAACGCGTGGTGTCCGAACGATCAAATGCCATCGACTCTGGTCGGGTTTTGGGATGCCAACTCGACAGCAGGTAATCGCTCAAACGCACCACGTAGGCACTGTAGCGGGAGCGCATCAGGGCTTCAGCTGTGCCCGCGAGCTCCCCTGCATGCAGCGGAGCGCAGCACTCGCCGTAGCGTTTGCCCGAGTCGCAGGGACAGGGCGCGCTGGAGCGATCAGTGGATTTCGTGGACATGGGTGTGACTCAAGGGATGAGTGCACTATGGCAGGTGTCGTGCTGCAGCGTTGGTTGACGCATTGATGCAACACAGAACGTGCGCCGCTGCTCGGTTTGAATTGGGCGATGCGGGCGCGAGTCTGCTCTATCCATCTGCAATGGAAGAGCGCAAGATGAATTTGTAATTCGCGTTACTTGGCCCGTTTCTGTTGCTGGTACAAAAGCGGGCCCGGGCCGTTCAGCGGACTGGAAGGGCCAATCAAGGCGGCTCCACTTTCGCACTCGATCCAGTGCTCGGTTCCGACTCGATGAGATGCGAGTACGCATAGATCGTGCCCTTGGACGGTCGAATGGTATTGGGCATCGACACCCGACCGACTTGGAAGGTCTCCGGCTGGAAGTTTTCGATCACGGTGCTGGCCAGCGGTATTTCGACCACGCTGGTGCCTGGCGCCGGACCGACATCAAGCACCAGAAGCATCTGTCCATCTGCTGACCAGGAGAGTTCGATACTGGGCTTGATGGTTTCCACCACAGCGCCGCCGACCAAGGTTTCGTCCAGATACACGCGCAGTTGCGAGTTGACGTTGTTCCAGGCGAACCCGGTTTGCCAGCCACTGTAGTCAACGCGCAGCGTCTGGGAATATTCCGTCACGCCTTCCATCGGAATGCTCCAGGCGAGCATCGGCCACCAGGAGCGTTCGCCGGAAACGGGATGGGAGTTGCCTTCGTAGAAGGTGGTATCGAACTGCACCTGATGGCGATACAGGCCCAATGACACCGGGGTGCGTTCCACGTAGTTGGTGAAGTACAGGCTGGACGGTGTTACCGCTGAGTTGGTGCTGTCACAAATGGAGCCACCACCACCGCCTGGAGGCGGCGGCGGCGGCGGCGGCGCCGGCAAGCTTCCCGTCAAACGTAGGGGCGCGATGTCGCGGACCAGGGTGATCCTGCGGTCGCTGGCTTCCCAGAAATTGGTATGTGCACTCGGAACATCATTGAGCTCATCGATCCAAGTCGTGTAGCCCGGGGCGCTGCCACCAATTACGGGTATTGCAGCCGTTGCGGTGGACGGGGGCGGCAGTGGAAGGCTCTGGCCGTGACCAGGACCGATGCTGCAGGCTGCGTGCACTAGCCCGGGCGTGAATACGGCGCCAATCAGCGCCACCAGCAACTTGGATTTCATGTGATTCCTCTGCGTTGAACCAAACGGTCCGGTGAACTTGTCATCAACTACTCCCCAAAGCGCGCAATGAGCGCTCAAGGCGCTGACGGGCGGGGCTGTGCGGCTGAGTTTCCCGTGCCAGGATCGGCAGCGCTTCGCGCCATAACGTTCTGGATTCTGCCGCCCTGCCCTTGCGCGCCAGCCAAAGTGCTTTCTCTCCGACGGCCAGCGCGTAGGTCAGGCCCTTGATGGCGCTGAGTCCACGCAATCCCGCCGCTATTTCAGGCTCGGCTTGGTCCAGCTTGCCAAGATCGGAGAGCGCGCTGCCCAAGCCCAGACGCAGGTAGGCGGTATTCTCGCCGTCGCGATCGACGCTGCGCAGGGCAATCGCAACGGCCTCGCGATAATGCCGCTCGGCGCGCTTGGGCTCACCCAGCAAAAGCTCCAGCTCTCCCGAATTGGCCACGACCAAAGCCAACATCGCATGGTCAGGATTCAGTCGGCCGCGCAGGATGCGCAAGGTTTCGCCGTAGTCGGCGCGTGCGCCTTGCAGATTGCGTTGTTCGGTGCGCAGTATCGCGCGTCCGTTCAAGGCGAAGGCGCGCTGCAGACTGTCTGCACCAAACACTTTTTCGGATGAGTCGATCTGCTGTGCCAACAGACTTTCGGCCTTGTCCAGTTCGCCCATGGTGGTGTACGCGTACGCCAGCAAGCGCAGCGTGTCGAGCATCGCCGGATGGTGTTTTTGCAATTTCCTCTGCTGCGAGTCCAGCAAGGCCTGCAGCTGTGTCCGCGCCGGACCAATCTGATCCAATGTCATCAGCACGCGTGCACGCAATCGCTGCGCTTGGGCGTGATCCACAAACTGATCCTCGACGCTCGGGTCGAGCAGCGCAATTGCACGCTCCGCGGCAGCCAGTGCACCTTCCTTGTCATTGGCGCCGCGTAGCACCCGTCCGCGCATCAACCAGGTTCTCCCCTGGTCGGGTTTGGGAACATCGAGTGTGCTCGAAAGCAGCGTCAGTGCCCGCTCACTGAGCGCGATGGCCTTGGCGTCGTCACCCTGATACGACACCGACTCGGCGTGCAGGCGCAGTGATGCCAATCGCTGCAGTGCCGGCAACTGGGCATCAACCTGAGCAGCCAGCGCTGCGGCCTCGGCGTCACGACCCAGGCTCTGCATGACCCGCGCGAGCGTCAGCTGCATGCGGTGGCGCAGTTGCGGATCATCAAATTGTGCGAAGTCCAGCGTACGTGCACCGATATCCAGCACATCGCTGACCGTCAATTTTTCGCCCAAGGCCTGCGACGGATCCGCCTGCGCGAAGGTTTGTTCGATGAACGCAGTGACCTGCTCGGCGCGCGCCCGTTCGATTTCGGCGCGATGCAGCTGACGCGCAACCTCATCGCGCTCCTGGCGCAGGGCGCCGGCCTGTAACCAGAGCAGCACGGCAAACACACTCAGCGCACTGACAAATCCGCTGGCCAGCGTGGTCGCCAACCGGTGCCGGCCGATGAATTTGCGCACGCGATAGCCACGGCCCATGCCACGCGCCAGGACTGCCTCGCCCCGCAGGAATCGCTGGATGTCAGCACGCAATTCCGCGGCACTGGCATAGCGTTCCTGTGGCCGCTTGCGCAGCGCGTGCAGCACGATGCGATCGAGATCTCCGCGCAGCGTGTTGATCAACGTACTGGTGCGCGTACCGCCGCGTTGCATTGCCAGGCGCTCGGCCGCTGCGCTATCGCCAAGTTGCAATGCGCTCAGCTGAGCGCTGGGCAGTGGCGGTGTCAGCTCGCAGATCTGCTCCTCGATCTCCCGCGGCGACAGCCCATCCAGCGCGTAGGGGCGCACACCGCTCAGCAGCTCATAGAGCAACACGCCCAGCGCGTAGACATCGCAACCGATGCTGATGGCTTGGCCGCGCACCTGCTCCGGTGCGGCATGGTTCGGCGAGAAGAAACGCGCGTGCGTAGCGGTGCTGTCCATTGCCGCGGTGTGTGCATCAAGGGCTTTGGCGATGCCGAAGTCGAGCAGCTTGGGCTGGCCATCACGAGTCACCATGACATTGCTCGACTTGATGTCGCGATGCACGACCAGATGCCGATGGGCGTAATCGACGCCTTCGCACAGCTGGGCAAACAGGCGCAGCCGTGATTTCAGGTCGAGCTTGTGTTCGGCACAGTACTGATCGATGGTGACGCCGTCGATCCATTCCATCGCGTAGTACGGGCGGCCTTGCGCGTCTTCGCCGCACTCGATCAGGCGCGCGATCGCCGGGTGCTCCAGCCCGGCCAGTATTTGCCGTTCGAGACGGAAGCGGCGCAGTGTTTCGTCGGTGGCAACCAGCGGCAGCTGAACCTTGATCGCTGCTTGTTGCTGCACTTCGCCGACGCGGCGACCCAGATACACCTGACCCATGCCGCCGCGGCCAACCAGGCGCAGCAGCTCGAAGCTGCCCAGGCGCTGCCCGGGCTCGAGTCCTTCCCAGCTTTGCGCGATCGAGGCGAATGGCACCTCGGGCAGCTTTTTCTCCGGTGCCGTATCGACAGCCAGCATCGCACGCAGCAGTTGCGCGGTTGCGTTGTCTACGTTGAGCAGGCGCTGCTCGCGCGCCTGCGCAGTCAGCGTCAGCAATTCATCGAACAGGGCAAGCAAGGCATCCTGTTCGGCGACCGACCCGGTCAAGGCATCTCACCGAGTTTGGTTTCAAGGAACGCGCGCGCGAAGCGCCACAGCCGCCCCTCGGTCGCCAGTGACACGCCCAGCGCCTCGGCGGTCTGCTCGGCATCAAGACCAGCGATATGCCGCAGCTCCACTGCGCGTGCTGCCTGCTGATTGACCTTTTCCAGTGCCTCGAGCGCTTCGTCCAAACTCAACCACTGCAGCAGTCGCTGGTCTTCGTCGCTCGGGTGCAGCTCTGCGGCTTCGAGCGCAACGTGTTGCGCGTCAAATCCACCGCGCTTCTGCGCATGCCGATCGCGGATGTGATTGCTGATGATTTTGCGCATTGCGTGCGCTGCAATGGCGCAGAAATGCGCGCGGTTCTGCCAGTCCAGGCGTTGTTGCGGCAGCAGGCGCATATAGGCTTCGTTGACCAGTTCGGTTGCCTGCAAGGTGACCGGCGAACTCGAACGCAGGCTACGCGCAGCGACCTGTCGCAACAACGGATACACCGCTTCGAACAGCGCCGTTTCCGCATCGCGGTCGCCACCCTTCCAACGCATCAGCAATTGTGAAATATCGGCGTTGGATTCAGCGGCGTTGGATTCAGACATGGTAGGCGGATCGCCGCAGGACTCTGTGTGGATGGAAACGGGGAACGACAACTGCCGCCGCGGTTCCCAGCGGCACTAGCGACTTCAATCCATGAGCTGCGTCAGCTACAACCTCGCGTCATCACCTGCGATGTTGCTCCCCAGCCTTGTTTTCATTCCCGGGCGGGCGCAAGAAAAGCCAGCCGAATGGGCACGAAGTCTAGCGCAGGCAAATTGGACTGGTGAGTAAATCCATGCAGGTCGAAGGTCTTTGCTGAGGCAGTCATTGCTGACAGCGCCGGACAGTATGCAGCAATGGCGAAAATAGGTATTTGATCGTCTTCCCACCCGGCGCCCACGGTTCGAGCTCGCGGTGCACTGGTCAAAGGAAGAGTCGGTAAGCGGGATTTGAACTCTCATCTTCGTAGTCATAGCCCAGGCGATTCAGAAACTCCTGGAACTCTCCCATTTCCTCAGGCGGCACCTGCATGCCGACCAGCACACTGCCGTAGTCGGCACCGTGGTTGCAGTAGTGAAACAAGGAGATATTCCAGTCATGACTCATGCTGTTGAGGAATCGGATCAGCGCCCCCGGGCGATCGGGAAACACGAACCGATACAGCAATTCGTTGGTTGCCGCCGGGCAGCGGCCGCCGACCAGATGGCGGATATGCGACTTGGCCAATTCGTTTTCGGTCAGATCGATGGTGGGATAGCCATGCGCTCGCAAGCACTCGATCAATTGCAGCGACTCGGCACGGCTGGCAGTCTGCAGCCCGACGAAGACATGCGCCGCGGCAGCGTCGCTGTAGCGGTAGTTGAACTCAGTGATATTGCGCGAACCGATCAAACCCATGAAGCGCTTGTAGGCGCCGGGTTGCTCCGGCAATGTGACCGCGAGCACCGCCTCTCGCTGTTCACCGACTTCGGCACGCTCGGCGACGAAGCGCAGTCGGTCGAAATTCATGTTCGCGCCCGAGGCAATCGCAATCACCGTGACATTTTTCAAACCATTGCGGCGCAGATAATCCTTGGCTCCGGCAACTGCCAGCGCACCAGCGGGCTCCAGGATCGATCGGGTGTCCTCAAATACATCCTTGATTGCCGCGCAAATGGCGTCGGTATCGACCAGCACCATTTCATCGACGTACTGTTTGGCGAGGCGAAAGCACTCTTCGCCGACCAGCTTGACCGCGGCACCATCGGCGAACAGGCCAACCTGCGCCAACTTGACGCGCTCGCCCTGCGCCAACGACTGGGTCATTGCCGCAGCGTCACTGGCCTCGACGCCGATGATGCGTGTTTCGGGGCGCAGTCGCTTTATGTATGCCGCCACGCCTGCGATCAAGCCACCGCCGCCGACGCAACAAAAAATCGCATGGATCGGGTCCGGATGCTGGCGCAGAATCTCCATGCCGATGGTGCCCTGGCCGGCAATCACATCGGGATCATCGTACGGATGCACGAACGTCAGCTGCTCGCGTGCTTCGATCTCCCGCGCATGCGCATGCGCCTCGTCGAAGGAGTCGCCATGCAGCACAATTTCCGCGCCACGCGCGCGCACTGCGTCAATCTTGATTTGTGGCGTGGTCACCGGCATCACGATCACGGCGCGACAACCGAGCTTGCTGGACGCCAGGGCCACACCCTGAGCATGGTTGCCGGCTGAGGCGCAGATCACGCCACGCGCGCGTTCATCGGCACTGAGCCGCGCCATCTTGTTGTAGGCGCCACGCAATTTGAACGAAAATACCGGCTGCATATCCTCGCGCTTGAACAAAACGCGATTGCCAAGGCGGGCCGACAGCAACGGCGCCAACTCCAGCGGCGATTCAACTGCCACGTCATAGACGCGAGCGGTCAGGATTTTTTCGAGGTAATCGTGTGGCGGACAATCGTGTTGCAGATTGCCGTGCTGAAGCTGATCGTGCTGGAGTTGATCGAGTCGGAGTTGATCGTGTTGCATCGGCTGGCGCCCGGAGTTTTCCCGAGCTTAGATCAATTGACCCGCGACCGGCGTTGGCTACGCTGCGACGCGCTCGCGGTACTCAAGCGCTGAGCATTGGCGGCGCCGGCAAACCCGACCGCTACCATCACTGAATGCCGTGTTGCGCCTTGACCTGGGCGATGCGCTGGCTGACCACGGACGACAGTTTTCCTTTGGCTGCTTTGTCGAAAATGGAAGACAACACGGCCTTCTCGTCCTCGTCGATTTTCTGGTCACGCAGCGCCAGACCGAGCATGAAGTTGAGCTCAGCGAGGTCAACAGTGCCGTCGTTGCCGAATATCTTGATCGACGACAGTGCGATCTCAATGTAACTCTTGGGCTGTACCTTGTTCAAAGTGACTTCTCCATGGGCTGACTACCTGCGACACAGGCACGTGGTGGGCGAGCAGCGAGAGTGTAGTTGCAGCCACCAGGCTGACGCATATTCCGGTCGGCTGGCAGCGAAAGGTCTGTTTGTCACTCTTGAGCACCATTACGGTGCGTGCCTGCTTCACATTAGCGCTGTTGTCTCGTGTGTTCAATCGCTGTGCATTCCCGTTGTCGTCATACATGGTTGATATGGAAGCTATTATTGCCGTGGCATGAAGTTTGCCACGCAGCTGCACAACCACCTGTTTTTCTCACCATCGGAGTGCATATGTCCGCCCAAGCCGTCGCTGTCGAAAATGTCCTGAAGATGATCAAGGACCACGAAATCGAGTTCGTTGATCTGCGTTTTGCCGATATGCGCGGCTTGCAGCATCACGTCACCTTTCCGGCCAAGTGCATCGATGCCGGCCTGTTCGAGGACGGCAAGATGTTTGATGGCTCGTCGATCAGCGGCTGGAAAGGCATCAACGAATCCGACATGGTGTTGATGCCCGATGCGGCCACCGCTTTCATCGATCCGTTTCCGGAGCACCCGACCCTGGTATTGATTTGCGACGTGCTGGAGCCCAGCACCATGCAGGCCTACAGCCGCTGCCCGCGCTCGATTGCCAAGCGTGCCGAAGCCTTCATCAAGTCCAGCGGTGTGGCCGACACCGCGTTCTTCGGTCCGGAGCCGGAGTTTTTCATCTTTGACAACGTGCGCTGGCGCAATGACATGAACGGCGCCAGCTTCGAGATTGAATCCGAAGAAGCCGCTTGGAGCTCCAACAAGAAGTTTGAAACCGGCAACAGCGGCCATCGCCCAGGCGTCAAGGGTGGTTATTTTCCCGTGGCGCCAGTGGATTCGCTGGGCGACATCCGCGGCGAGATGTGCAAGATACTCGAGTCTGTCGGCCAGATCATCGAAGTGCATCATCACGAAGTGGCTACCGCCGGCCAGTGCGAGATCGGCATCAAGTTCAACACGCTGGTGTCCAAGGCCGATGAATTGATCACGATGAAATATGTGGTCAAGAACGTCGCCCACCGCAACGGCAAGACGGCAACCTTCATGCCCAAGCCCATAGTTGGCGACAACGGTTCTGGCATGCATGTGCACCAGTCCTTGACCAAGGGCGGACAAAACCTGTTTTCCGGCGATGGCTATGGTGGCTTGTCGCAGCTGGCGCTGTGGTATATCGGCGGCATTTTCAAACATGCGCGCGCCATCAATGCCTTTACCAACTCCACCACCAACAGCTACAAGCGCCTGGTGCCGGGCTTTGAAGCGCCAGTGATGCTCGCCTACTCTGCGCGCAACCGCTCGGCCTCGTGCCGCATTCCATGGGTGTCGAGTCCGAAAGCGCGTCGCATCGAGATTCGCTTCCCGGATCCGGTCAATTCAGGTTACCTCGCCTTTACGGCATTGCTGATGGCTGGCCTCGATGGCATCAAGAACAAGATCGATCCGGGCGAAGCCATGGACAAGGATCTCTATGATCTGCCGCCGGAAGAAGCCAAGAACATTCCGCAGGTCTGCCATTCGCTCGACCAGGCATTGGAAGCGCTGGACAAGGACCGCGAGTTCCTCAAGGCCGGCGGCGTTTTCAGCGACGACATGATCGACGCGTACAT
>JANMSL010000810.1:0-3055 GCA_031389245.1 Lysobacterales bacterium
ACGACCGCCTCGCGGATGCTGCTCGTGATGCTCAGGGAACCCAAGGTCTGATCACGGGGAGAGGCTCGCCGCGTTGGCCGTGGGTGACTTGCCCCGCGGGCTCATTCCTTCAGCGTCACTGACACAAAAAAGCCGGCGCTAGGCCGGCTTTTTTGTGTCTGGCGGAGAGAGAGGGATTCGAACCCTCGATAGAGCTTTTGACCCTATACTCCCTTAGCAGGGGAGCCCCTTCAGCCTCTCGGGCATCTCTCCAGATTTTTCTGCTTTGCACCTGAGTGCAGCCCTCCCTGATGCAGCGCGACAGCCTCGACGTCCTGTCTCAGCATTTAGATTCACGGAATACTCAGGGCGCCGTGTGCGCTCGAAGTTCCACCAACTCGGGCATCTGTTCAAATTTCCTGCTCAACACCGCACCTGGTCAGTGCAGATTTTGTCCGCACTGTGTGCGACTGTGATCATCGCGAGCCGCGCATGATAGCGACTCGATCGTCGCGGTGGAAGTTCAAGCCGTATTTTCTCGCGCTGGATTATTTACTTGCTTCCGGGACCACTGGTTCGGCTTCTTTCTCGCGACGGATGCGCTGAAAGATCTCCTCCCGGTGTACAGCCAGATCCTTCGGGGCGTTGATCCCGATGCGAACCTGATTCCCTTTCACGCCGAGCACCGTAACTGTGACCTCATCCCCGATCATCAAGGTCTCGCCCACTCGCCTCGTCAGTATCAACATTCCGCCTCCCTTGACCGCGCTCGCCGCACGGCCGCCGTTGCATTCCATCGCCCTCGCGGTGATAGCCAGCACAGCCGCGTCCGGATGTTAACCAGCACGCGCAACACACGCAACGCAACAAAAAAGCCGCCTTGCGGCGGCTTCCGTACTTGGCGTCCCCAAGGGGATTCGAACCCCTGTTACAGCCGTGAAAGGGCCGTGTCCTAGGCCTCTAGACGATGGGGACAACGTTTTGGTGGAGCCAGCCGGGATCGAACCGGCGACCTCTACAATGCCATTGTAGCGCTCTCCCAGCTGAGCTATGGCCCCAAGAGAGACCGCCGACTATACGGAGCTTGGTCCTGCTCGTCAACAATCTGCAGCCGTTTTTGCCCTGCTCATTGCGGCCGCCGCGCTTCGCAGTGACGTCACCCGCAATGCGCAGCCCGCCAGAGACTTGCGTTGCGAGTCGCCGCGCGCTTGTGCCACCTGTCTCACTATGTTGCAATCCGGAGGAATTCGCATGACGCAAAGCCGGGCTCATCGGCACCGCGCTGTTCCTTGACGGAGGGAGTTTCATGTCGCAAACCGCACCCGTTTGGCTGTCGAGTTATCCCGCGGGCATTCCCGCGGAGATCGACATTCACCAGTACAGCTCAGTGGTCGCGGTGCTGGAGCAGGCCTGCAATCAGTTCCGGCAGCGGCCGGCTTTTTACTCGATGGGCAAGACCATCAGTTACGACGAAGTGGACCGCCTGAGCGCGAACTTCGCCTCGTATCTACTGAACAAGCTCATGTTAAAAAAGGGCGACCGCGTCGCGCTGATGCTGCCCAACGTTTTGCAGTATCCGATTGCGATCTTCGGCGTGTTGCGTGCTGGTCTGACCGTGGTCAATACCAACCCGATGTACACAGCGCGCGAACTCAGGCATCAACTCAACGATTCCGGCGCCATGGCAATCGTGGTGCTGGACAACTTCGCGAGCACCTTGTCCGAAGTGATCAAGGACACGGCGATCAAGCATGTCATGACCACCGGCGTGGGCGATCTGCTGGGTTTCCCCAAGGGCATGATCGTGAATTTCGTCGCGCGGTATGTCAAGAAAATGGTGCCGGACTATCAGATTCCGGGATCGACTCGATTCGCCGACGCTCTGTCTGCGGGTGCACGTGCCCCCGCGCCGAAGGTCGATATCGGGCATGAAGACATCGCCTTCCTGCAATACACCGGCGGCACCACCGGGGTAGCCAAAGGCGCCATCCTGACGCACCGAAATATGATCGCCAACATGCTGCAGGCGGGTGCATGGATCGGACGCAATTCCAAGGCGGGCGAGGAAATCATCATCACTGCCCTGCCGCTTTATCACATCTTCGCACTCACTGCGAACGGCTTGGTGTTCATGCGCCTGGGCGGGCTAAACGTGCTGATCGCCAACCCGCGCGATATGAAGGGATTTGTCGAGGAATTGAGCAAACACAAGTTCACCGCCCTGACCGGCGTCAACACCTTGTTCAACGGTCTGTTGAATACAGCTGGCTTCGCTGAACTCGATTTCTCGTCAATGCATCTCTCGCTCGGCGGCGGCATGGCGGTGCAACGCGCCGTTGCCGAACGCTGGAAGAAAGTCACCGGCTGCACCTTGGTCGAGGCCTACGGGCTCACCGAGACTTCTCCGGCGGTCAGCATGAATCCACTCGACCTGAGCGACTACAACGGTTCGATCGGCCTTCCGCTGTCGTCGACAAATGTGGCGTTGCTGGATGACAATTTCCAACCGGTTGCCCTGGGGATGCCAGGGGAATTGTGCGTCAAGGGGCCGCAGGTGATGCGCGGTTATTGGCAGCGCCAGGATGAGACCGCAAAGGTCATTGACGAGCAAGGTTGGCTGCACACGGGCGACATCGCCACAATGGACGCGAAGGGTTATTTCTTTATCGTCGATCGCAAGAAGGACATGATTCTGGTTTCCGGGTTCAACGTGTACCCAAATGAAATTGAAGACGTGATTGCCACGCACCCCGGCGTGCTGGAAGTCGCGGCGGTCGGCATTCCCGACGATAAATCCGGCGAAGCGGTCAAAGTGGTCATCGTCAAGAAGGACCCGGAACTGACCGCCGATATGATCAAGGCGCACTGTCGCACGCACCTCACTGGCTACAAGCAGCCCAAAGTGGTTGAGTTCCGCGAAAGCCTGCCGAAGACCAACGTCGGCAAGATTCTCCGCCGTGAATTGCGCGACCCACCCAAAGCCGTGGCGAGCTGATCAGTCGCTGGGCGATTCCAAGGTTCGGGCGCGTTGCAATGTGCCGCTGCCAAATTTCTGGTTGAGCGAGTCGACGACGCG
>JANMSL010000820.1:0-5500 GCA_031389245.1 Lysobacterales bacterium
CACTCTTACCCCCCCCCCCGCTCTCCCGATCGGGGGGGCCCGCTTTACGCGGCCGCGGCTCAGGGATGAGCCGCGCACAAAATCGCCTGGAGCGATTTTGGACAGCCGCAGGCTGGCCCGCGCAACGCGCGGGCTGGGCTCAGGGATGAGCCCAGCAATCCCTTCATGCGCCGCGATATCGGCAAGCGAAGCGAGCGACGCAAGTCGGCTTTGTGCTGTCTGGCGTCGAGTGCTGAGTGGACGAGTCATCCGGGTGCGACAGGGTTGCCTCGAGATCTTTTTGGACGGCTTTGGGATTGGACCAAGCACTGTGCTCCACCCCCACTTTTTACCGACGCAAGTCGGCTTTGTGCCGTCGGGCGACCAGAGTTGCGCGGACGAATCGACAGGCCCGACAAATCTCTCTCCCCACAAGATCGCTTTTCCACAGTCCCGTGTTCAGGTTGATGGCAGCCAGCAAGTCGACCGAATGCATGAACGCCATTCAACTTTTTCGGGGCCAAGGGTTGACGCTAGCAGGGCTGGCCTTCATACTTTGCGATCTTGCCCGCGCCCGTAGCTCAGTTGGATAGAGCACCAGGCTACGAACTTGGGGGTCGGGAGTTCGAATCTCTCCGGGCGCGCCAAATGCAGTGAGTTCGGGGCGCTTTAGGCGCCCCGAAATTTTTTAAAAGGTTCCAGCGATTGTTAGCGGTGGCAAGTGTGGTGCTTACAAGAGTGGTTGATTGCAACTCAGTTCGTTGACGCTTGATTGGTGCATGCGGGACAATTCGCAATCGGTGCGCTCGCGCATTGAGAACGACCGGAATCAGCGGGGTATAGCGCAGTCTGGTAGCGCGCCTGCTTTGGGAGCAGGATGTCGGGGGTTCGAATCCCTCTACCCCGACCACCGGTGATGGAAGCATGCGCTCGTAGCTCAATCGGATAGAGCACCGGCCTTCTAAGCCGGTGGTTGCAGGTTCGATTCCTGTCGGGCGCGCCACCTTTGGTAGTTCTTTTCACCAACACATGGTTGCACCATCACATGGTTTCACCGACACCATGTTTTCACCAACTCTAAGTAGGGGCATGACGCCGCGTTTATTTCCGCCATACTGGGTTGCGTCCTGTTGCAGGACAAACTTTGCCGCGTGGGATACACCGCGCTTTGGACGGGAAAATCCACCGAATTGATTGGGTAAACGCGTTGGTGAAATCAAGCCCTGCTGGAGCGCGATGCGGTAGAACCATGACGCAGTAGAACCAAAGTGTTGGTGAAACGAATTATTGGCTTGACGATTACAATGGTGGATGTAGCTCAGTTGGTTAGAGCACTGGATTGTGATTCCAGGGGTCGCGGGTTCAAATCCCGTCTTCCACCCCAAATCAGCGTGGGCCGTTAGCTCAATGGTAGAGCAACGGACTCTTAATCCGCAGGTTCTAGGTTCGAGTCCTAGACGGCCCACCATTTACACCGCAGCGAGGCATCGCGAAGCAGTTCGAAGACGATGCGCGCTGCCAAGAGCGACATACAGCGAGAGTGGCGGAACTGGTAGACGCACTGGATTTAGGTTCCAGCGGGGCAACCCGTGAGAGTTCGAGTCTCTCCTTTCGCACCAGACATCAACACAACACGATTATCCGGTTTTTTCAGGAGTTCCCATGCAGGTTTCGGTTGAACAGCTCGGCAGTCTCGAACGCAAGATGACGATCCGCGTGCCATCGGCACGCATTGAGCAGCGCGTGCAAGAGCGATTGCGAGAACTTGGTCAAACGGTCCGTATCAAGGGATTCCGCCCAGGCAAGATTCCGGGCAAGGTAATCGAGCAGCGCTATGGCCAGCAAGTAAGGTCGGAAGCGGTTTCCGATGTGGTTGGCTCCTCGTTTGAGCAGGCTGTCGGTGAAAACAATCTCCGCCCCGCGATGTCGCCTTCGATTCGTCGTGACGAGCAGTCGTCGGAAGCCGAGTTGGTTTTTACCGCAACATTTGAGGTAGTGCCGGAGATTGGGACGGTTGACGTTTCCGGACTTCAGCTCAACCGCCTCACCTCCGAAGTTGAAGGCGCGGATGTTGATCGCATGATCGAGACCTTGCGGCAACAGCGTAAACGTTGGGTCGTGGTGGAGCGTGCCGCCCAGATTGGCGACATGGTGTTGTTCGAATACAGCGCACTCGCCGACGGGGCGCGTTTTCCGGTTGAGGGCATGGAGCGCGCCGGAACGATTTTTGGTAGTGGTGCCTTGCCGGCCGCGTTTGAATCGGCGTTGGTGGATGCAGTGGCCGATACTACGCGCGCCTTTTCCGCCGAATTTCCAGAAGGATTCCGCCAGCCCGCGTTGGCTGGGAAGTCCGCTGATATCGATCTGCACGTGATCCGTATCCAAGCAGCGGAAATTCCCGAAGTCGATGACGCTTTTGCCGCCAGCTTCGGCGTGGCCGCCGGTGGCATCAGCAAATTTCGAGCGGATGTTCGCGCCAATCTCGAGCGCGAGATGCGCTCGGCACTGAACGGACGCAACAAGGTGCACGCAGTCGAGCAACTGGTCCGTGCCTATGCTGGATTCGAACTGCCCAAGGGCATGATCGATGCAGAAGCGCGCGCCATGCTGCGTCAGGCGGTGGAGCAGGCGCAGCGTGCCGGGCGTGCGGAAGACGCGCCAGCGAGTCCGGACGGATTTGTCGATGTGGCGGCGAACCGAGTGCGCGCCAGCCTGCTGCTCGGGGAAATCGCGCGGCAGACCCAGATGCGCCTCGAATCGCATCGCGCTTCGGAGATGTTGGCGACGATCGCCTCGACCTATGAAGAGCCGCAGAAAGTCATCGAAATGTACCAACGCGATGCCCAGCTCATGGGCGGCTTGCGCAATCGGGCCATCGAAGATCAGGTAGTGGACTGGGTGTTCTCGCAGGCAAAAGTGACCGAGCAAGCGGTGAGCTTCCAGCAGTTGATGCAGCCGTAGCGAAGCGCTGATCCAGGTCGGGGCGCAACGCGCGACATGACCAAATGGTCGCTGGACTTGAAGCGATGCCAATCCGGCCTCATAGTGAGTACCGGATTGTTGATGGAGTGGGCGACATGGAACGAGCTTTGAATCTGGTGCCGATGGTTGTAGAGCAAACCGCGCGTGGCGAGCGGGCCTACGACATCTACTCGCGTCTGCTTAAGGAGCGGGTCATTTTTCTGGTCGGCCCGGTCGACGATTACGTGGCCAACGTGATCGTCGCGCAGATGCTGTTCCTTGAGTCTGACAATCCGGACAAGGACATCAGTTTGTACATCAATAGCCCAGGCGGCGCGGTAACTGCCGGACTGGCGATTTACGACACAATGCAATTCATTCGTCCCGACGTCAGCACCATCTGCGTCGGGCAGGCTGCAAGCATGGGGGCGCTGCTGCTCTGTGCGGGCACCAAGGGCAAGCGCTATTCCTTGCCGCATTCGCGGGTCATGATCCACCAGCCGCTCGGCGGTTTTTCGGGACAGGCCAGCGATATTGATATTCACGCCCGCGAAATACTGCGTATCCGCGAATATCTGAATGGCATCATGGCGCGCCACACCGGCCAGCCAGTGGAACGTGTCGCCAAAGATTGCGATCGCGACAATTTCATGGGGCCGATCGAAGCCCGTGACTACGGCTTGGTGGACGCGGTGCTGGAACGTCGGCCGGAAGAATCGGTCAAATCGGGCTGACCTGCAAACATCCAGCAGGTGAGATTGGGCGCTGGTCGTGAGCGCCGAGTCCAGAGCAGACAGTCGGGCCTTGATCGCTCGCTTTGGCTCGCGTAGGCGCGTCTGCTGCCAAGCGCCAGACGCGCCAATACCCTGTGATATGCTCAGTCCCAATTATTGGAGGGTTGCCGCGTCGCCGGTGCCCGTAAGGAAGGCGGAAAGATGACTGAAGATCGCGGTGGCCGCAACGAATCCGGGAAAGTGCTGTACTGCTCCTTCTGCGGCAAGAGCCAGCATGAAGTGCGGAAGCTGATTGCCGGTCCGTCGGTGTTCATCTGCGACGAGTGCGTCGAGCTATGCAACGACATCATCCGCGAGGAATTGGAAGAGAAGTCGGCCGCGGCACGTAGCCATTTGCCCAAGCCGCGCGAAATTCTGGAAACGCTGGATCAGTACGTGATCGGGCAACCACGTGCGAAGCGTGTGCTCGCGGTGGCCGTTTACAATCACTATAAGCGGCTGGAAACGCGACAGAAAAACGACGACATCGAGCTGTCGAAGAGCAATATTCTGTTGGTTGGCCCGACTGGGTCGGGCAAGACATTGCTGGCCGAAACGCTTGCGCGGCTGTTGAATGTGCCCTTCACCATTGCTGATGCGACCACGCTGACTGAGGCAGGTTATGTCGGTGAGGACGTCGAAAACATTATTCAGAAGTTGCTGCAGAAATGCGACTACGACGTAGAAAAGGCACAGAGCGGAATCGTCTACATCGACGAGATTGACAAAATTTCACGCAAGTCCGAGAACCCTTCCATCACTCGCGATGTGTCCGGCGAAGGTGTGCAGCAGGCCTTGCTGAAGCTGATCGAAGGCACCATCGCTTCGGTGCCCCCACAGGGTGGACGTAAGCATCCGCAGCAGGAGTTCCTACAGGTCGATACACGCAACATCCTGTTCATTTGCGGTGGCGCTTTTGCCGGACTGGAAAAAGTGATTCAGGCGCGATCGGAGTCCACGGGAATCGGGTTTTCCGCGGAAGTGCGTAGCAAAGACAAGCGCGCAAGCGTGGGTGACTTGCTGAAAACCATTGAACCCGAAGATCTGATCAAGTTCGGATTGATTCCCGAGTTGGTCGGTCGCATGCCCGTGGTGGCCACCTTGGCCGAGTTGACTGAAGATGCGCTGGTGCAAATTCTGACGGAACCAAAAAATGCGGTGGTCAAGCAGTTCAGCAAGTTGCTGTCCATGGAAGGTGTGGATCTGGAGATTCGTCCTTCTGCACTGAAAGCCATTGCGCGCAAGGCGCTTGCCCGGAAAACCGGGGCGCGTGGCTTGCGTTCGATTCTTGAGCAGTCGCTGATTGACACCATGTTTGATCTGCCCAACACAAGCAACGTGGAAAAAGTGGTTGTTGATGAGTCGACGATTGAAGAAAACAAGGCGCCCCTGCTCGTGTACCGGGAAGCGGCCAAGCAGGCTTGATGCTTTAGAGAAGGTGAAGATGATCGGGATCCTGACCATGAGGCAGGGCAAACCCGGGCTGTGGCTTGAAAAGTGATCTCTGCCCCCCCACTTTTCAGATAATGGTTTCACCGATACGTCAGTTTCCCCCTGTACCTGCAGGGCGAACTTTCGTTAAGGCTTACCTTTAAAGGTTGATATGTCCGCTCAAACTACATTGCCTTCCAGTCCCATTGACCTGCCACTGTTGCCGTTGCGCGATGTGGTGGTGTTCCCCCACATGGTGATCCCGCTGTTTGTTGGGCGGCCCAAAAGCATCAAGGCTCTGGAGTCGGCCATGGAGGCCGAACGCCGCATCATGCTGGTGGCCCAGAAAGCTGCAG
>JANMSL010000822.1:0-4938 GCA_031389245.1 Lysobacterales bacterium
CCCAGCGTGGGGTGACATCCACCAGAACCAGCGCATCGAACAGGCCACTGGCGCTGTCGGCTTCGGCAATCATGCCGATCAGTCCGCCCATCGAGGCGCCCACCCAGATTGGTTTTCGGTCCAGTTGTGCAACCAGACTACGCGCGTCATCGACGAACTGGTCCATTTCATAGCGCTTCGTGGCGTTCCACGACGATAGTCCATGACCTCGGCCGTCGGCGGCCAGACAATAAAGGCCGGTGCATGAAAGAGTGGCGGCCGATTCCGTCCATGCCAACCGCGATTGCCCAAACCCATGCGCCATCAACACGGGAGCGTCGGTGGCGAGCCCGTAGGCATCCACATTGAGCTCGATGCCGTCACGCGTTGCTACGCGCAGCGTGGTGGGCTGCACGGTTGCGGAAGCGGATCTGGACGGGGCGGGCACGGAAACCATACGCATCAGTATGGAGTTGTTGCAGCGCAGTTGTCAATACGCTACCGTATGGTTGTAGTGCTTCGGTGCCGGAGTGCGCCAGAATACAGTTGTTCACAAGCAACGCGGCGATGGCCCAAAGCCCACGACCCCAGGCATCCGCATTTGGGGACGGTACCTTCTCGAGAATCGCCCATGCCTGCCGTGCAATCGCTGCCTACCAAAAGCGACAAGTCGCGACTCTCCAGCAGCGACTGGGAGCTCGCAGCGCTCGATCTGCTGGCAGAACAGGGTGTAGCCGCAGTTGCGGTTGAGCCGTTGGCGCGCAGACTCGGCGTCACCAAGGGTAGCTTTTACTGGCACTTCCCATCGCGCGAGGCTCTGCTCAAGTCGGCACTCGAGCAATGGGAAAAGCAGGATCAGGAGGCAGTGTTTGACCAGATCGAAGCGATCGTCGATCCGCGTGAGCGCTTGCACGCGCTATTCCGACGCACCAGTCGCGAGATTCGTTCGCATGTCATTTACAGTCATTTGCTCAAGGCGATGGATCATGTCGTGGTGCAACCATTGATCGAACGCGTTTCGACCCGTCGCATCAACTACCTGCTCACCGGCTATCGCGCGCTCGGCATGTCCCGCCGCGACGCCATGCATCGCGCCCACTTGGCCTATGCCGCGTATGTCGGCATCTTGCAGACCATGCTTCAGCTGAAGACCATGCGCATGAATCACGAAGAGTATGAGAGCTACGTCGAGCATGTGGCCGAGACGCTGATCCCCGCCTAGATATAAATGGGTGGCCCTCGGCAAGAGCGTCGCGGCGTGGGAATGCGCACACCGGACTTGTTTTCGCGCGTCAGGCTCAGTAGCAGGAAGACGCATAATGATTGGGCACCCGCGCGGACATTCCCTTTTTTCTTGAGATGGAGTTGACGCAGAGCCTGTCCAACTATCGTGCAGGTGCACAAAAACGCTACGATGGCGCATATCCCCGCACACCCGGTAGCGAAAGACGGCACCATGGCCCTACGTTATGAACTGATCGATGCGATCAAACGTCTGCTCAAAGCACAACGCATGACCTATGCGCAGTTGGCACCACATCTGCAATTGAGCGAAGCATCGGTAAAGCGCATGTTTTCGCAGCAGACGATGAATCTGGTGCGGCTGGAGCAGATCTGCGAGGTGCTCAAGGTTGGGTTGACGGAGCTGGTGGCGCATGCGCGCACTGACGTCGAGCCCCTGTCGGAATTGACCGAGGAGCAGGAAGACGAGCTGGTCGCCGATCCGCGATTGTTTCTCGCGCTTTATCTGGCGTTGAATCGCTGGCGCGAAGATGAAGTGTTGCGCAAGTACACGTTCACCAAACCAGAGTGGGTGGGGTTGCTGGTACGTCTGGACCGCATGCGCGTGATCGAGCTGCTGCCGGACAATCGCGCCAAGCTGCGCACTGCGCGTAATTTCCGCTGGCGTGAAAACGGTCCAGTAATGCGTTTGTTTGCGAAAAAACTCATACCGGAATTTTTCCAGCGGCCCTTTGCCGGTGAGAACGAGCAGGTGCTGTTATTGGCCGGCATGGTTTCGCGTCCCACTGGCGCGTTGTTGAAGCAGCGCTTGAACGAAGTGGCACGTGAGTTCGACACGTTGATGGCGCACGACAGTGCGTTGCCGGTAGCCGAACGTGTGGGTCTGAGCTTGGTCATGGGCGTTCGCCCCTGGGGTCTGCCCGATTTTGAGAAATGGCGGCGGCGCGAATCTGGCGACACGGCAGCCAAGCAATGAACGCAGGCGCACCGCGTTCCACGGCGGCCAAGGCGCTTGCCGCTGACGGTGTACTGGCGCAGGCCATCGACGGCTTCGCGCCGCGCGATGTGCAGCAGCGCATGGCCGATGCTGTGGCAGCCGCGATTGCCGATGAGAACGAGCTGGTCGTCGAGGCCGGTACCGGTACCGGAAAGACCTTTGCCTACTTGGTGCCGGCAATACTTTCCGGAAAACGCATCATCGTTTCTACCGGCACCAAGGCGTTGCAGGATCAGCTGTTTCATCGCGACCTGCCGCGGGTCAAGGCGGCGCTTGGACGCAGTCTGAAAACGGCGCTGCTCAAGGGTCGCGCCAACTATCTGTGCTGGTATCGTCTGGACAAAACGCGGCGTGAGGGATTGGTAGGTTCGCGCCAGCAGGTCGATCAGTTGATGCGCATCGCGGGTTGGGCCAATCGCAGCAAGGCAGGCGATATCAGTGAGCTGGATGCGGTGCCGGAGGATTCTCCGATCTGGCCGCGGGTCACTTCCAATGCGGAAAACTGCCTTGGCAGCGAGTGTGGTTTCTTCAACGACTGCTTCGTGGTCAAGGCGCGTCGTGCAGCGCAGGAGGCCGACCTGGTGGTAGTCAACCATCATCTGCTGTTTGCCGATCTGGCCATCAAGCGTGAGGGCTTCGGCGAGATCCTGCCCGGCGCGCACGCGTTCGTCTTGGACGAAGCGCATCAGATTCCCGAACTTGCCGGACAATTTTTTGGCGAGTCGATATCGACGCGGCAGCTGCAGGAACTCGCCGCCGATGCGCTGCGCGAAACTGCCGAAGCCAGTGGCACCAAGTCGGCGTTACAGCACATTGGACCGGGTCTGGAGAATCTGATCCGCGAGCTGCGTCTGGCAGTGAATGATGCGCCCAAGCGCGCCGCCTGGCCGCCGCTGCGTGATCAGCCGCGCGTCAACATGGTGTTGAAAAGCCTGGGTGGCGCAGTGCAAGCGTTGTTCGAAGCGCTTGAAACCATCGCCGAGGCCAGCGAAGGTCTGCGCGCCTGCACCGACCGCGCCGAAATACTGCTCAAGCGATTCGGCCTGTTCATGGTCGAGCCGCCCGATGATCATGTGCTGTGGTATGAGGTTGGCGAACGCAGCCTCAGCGTTACCGCCACGCCGCTGGATGTGTCCGAGCCTCTGCGTGATTTTCGCAAGCGCATGCGCGCCGCCTGGATATTTACCTCAGCCACGTTGTCGGTGGGCGGACGCTTCGAGCATTTCACGCGGCAGATGGGTCTGGACGAAGCGGTGACCCTGTCTCTGCCCAGTCCCTTTGATTTTGAACAACAGTCGTTGTGCTATTTGCCGCGCGGTTTGCCGTTGCCAAATGCATCGGACTACACCGCGCAGCTGATTGATGCTGTTCTGCCGGTGCTGCACGCCTCACGCGGACGCGCGTTTCTGCTGTTCACCTCGCATCGCGCACTCAAGCAGGCCGCCGAACTATTGGCCAATGGCCCGTGGCCGTTGTTTGTTCAAGGCACCGCGCCGCGCACGTCGCTGCTCGAAGCGTTTCGCGCTTCCGGCAACGGTGTGCTACTGGGCGCGGCGAGTTTCTGGGAAGGCGTGGATGTGCGCGGCGATGCGTTGTCGGTGGTGGTCATCGACAAGCTTCCGTTCGCTTCGCCCGATGATCCGGTGCTGGAAGCGCGTATTCGCGTGATGCGCGATGACGGCGGCAATCCCTTCGGCGAAATCCAGATTCCCACCGCAGCCATCGCGCTCAAGCAAGGCGTCGGCAGACTGATCCGTGATGTCAGCGATCGCGGCGTGCTGGTGCTTGGCGATCCGCGGTTGACGCAATCGGGCTACGGCAAGATTTTTTTGAAAAGCCTGCCAGCGATGCCCATCACCCGCGCGATTGAAGATGTCGAAGCGTTCTTTTCTGTGCCGGTACTGGCCGATGAGCTTGGATCGTAGAATCGACCCTGGTTCCATCGGGCTTGGCCGCAGGACGTTTTGCGCGAAGCTTTTCGGCCGCTCCGCTTGCTCGACATGGGCTCGGTTGCTGCTCAGCGCTGCCCACCCAACAACGAACCAAACGTCAGGAATACCGCGCTTTCCTGAGTATCGGCGCGGCCATAGCCGAGAAACATCGGGCCAAACGGCGTATCCAGACCGATGAAGAGACTGCCGGCCGTGATCAACGAATCGACGCTGACTTGGTTGCGCTCCGACCAGACATTGCCGAACTCCAGGCTGGCGCCGGCATACGCCGGTACCGAGAACAGCTTGGTCGCATCGCCAAACCGCCAGTAGTAGAAAGCGCGCGCAAGCAGCGAGTGACGATCCAGCAATTCCCGATCGGCGTAACCGGAGAGTCGACCAAAGCCGCCCAACGAGTCGATGCTTTGCAGGAAATCGGCGTTCCCCCAAGTGGTTTGCGCGCGCGCGCCCAACAGCAAATTATTGCGGCCCAGCGCCCAGGCACGGTCGATACTGAAGCGAGCGATCTCACCATCACTGTCGCTGCCCAGCGCGGTGCGGTAGGCCTGCAGATCCAAATCGAAGCGATCGCCGCTGGTGGGAAAAGCGCTGTTGTCGAGCGAATCGTGGCTGACGCCCAGCGTGAGCGCACCGAAATCCGATGCGAGCTCCGGGAAATCGCTGCCGACGCGCAGGTGGGCGCTGTTTTGGCCGCGCAACAGGCCGCTTTCGATACGCCAATTGTTGGAGATGTTGGAGCCGAGATTGATGCCGCCCTGAAGCCGGCGC
>JANMSL010000043.1:0-11797 GCA_031389245.1 Lysobacterales bacterium
GTGGCTCGCGACTCAAGTCACGCGCAATGTTCAAGTCGTTCACCAGCAGCGAGAACGGGTAGTGCTGGTGGTCCATCGCACCAAGCAGGGCGCTGCGGGCACGATCCACGAGATCAACGAAGGTGTCGCTAGCTACAACCCGGCTGCGTATCGCAACGGTGTTGACAAACAAGCCGACGATTGCTTCGCTGTCCTGCGTTGTTCTTGTCGATACCGGCACACCGATCAGGAAATCATTCTGCCCGGTATAGCGGTGTAGCTGACATTGATAGGTAGCCAGCAACACCGCTGCCGGGGTCAATCTGCGTTCGCGCGCGAGGCGTCGCAACCGCTGCGTGATCGAGTCGGGTAGCAATTCCGATAGGGTTGCACCGGAAAAATCACGGATGCTGGGTCGACTGTTTTGCGCCGGCAACTCGAAGACGCGGGGCGCGGACTGAAGCAGCGATAGCCAGTGCTGTCGCGCCTCGGCCAGTTGCCTTGGATAGTCACCGTTGCGCTCGCGCGAAACATACTCGGCGTACTGCGGCGCAGGTGCGGCCAGCGCCGTGTCGCCATTCGTGTAAACCAGCGCCAACTCCCGCAGCACTATTTCAATCGATGCGGCGTCGGCGACGAGATGATGCAGGGTAAGCACCAGCGTGTCGCCGTCGGGTGCGCGGAGCAGCTTTGCGCGCAGTGGCTTTTGCCTGCGCAAATCGAACGGCTCGGCGATACTAGCTTGCACCTGTCGCTTCAAGTTTTCTGCGTCGAGCGACGCGGAGAAACTGGCCACCGAAAGCGTGATATCGGTGTTGTGCAGCTGACGTTGACACACCGGCTGTGGGTCTGCGTCGTCACTGCGGTCGTGAAACACCGAAGACAATATGCGATGTCGACGCGCGATCACGTTCAGCGCAAGGCCAATCCGCTGCAGATCGAGTGCGCTATCGAAGTGCAACGCCAAACCCATGTTGTAGACCGAGCACTCAGGTGCCAGCTCGTAATAGAACCAAAGCGCCTGCTGTGCGTGGCTGAGCAATAAAGCTTCAGTGGATTCTGCGATTGCCGTGTGCAAGCGATGCTCCAACTCTTGATCAATAGAATGGGAAATGGATTGGATACCGCCTAGATGCCGGTGTCCGCCTGCGACGACCGCACCAGACTCGCCGGTCGCATATCGGTCCAAACCTCGCGTATGTGGGCGAGGCAGTCTTCTTTGCTACCGCGCATGCCCGCAGCGGTCCAACCTTGCGGGATCGCTCGGTCAGCCGCCCAGATCGAGTATTGATTTTCATGGTTGTACACAACTACGTATTGGTCAGGGCTCATCATGCGCTCCAGTCAGACAGCAATCAGTTTTTCGGCGGGGGTGGATTCTGCGGCGGACGGTTCGATGCGCAATCCGTTGCGACGCAGTAGAACCAGCGCAACGCTCAGGCAGCATAATCCGCCCGTACTCAACATCAGGCCGATCGCGCCAGATGGGCCCGGGCCCCAAATATGGGCGAGGGTCCAGCGACTGCCACCCATACCCAGCAACGGGCCGAACACGGTGGTGACCAGGGGAATCGAAAGCAGAATCGATAGGGGATTGAGCCCCCAGGCGATCATTCTGCGCACGGAAAACACGCGGCCCTGCCGATCCAAAGGCACGCGTGATTGCCAAATGGTCTGACTGGAGGCGTTGATCAACGGCAGAGCGGCACCGTAGAAAAACGCCGTGACGAGTAGCGTCGCCGGTGCTCTGGCGACACCGAACGATGTCATACAGATGCCGAGCATCGCCGCACCAATCAGTACTCCGGTTTCCGGTCGTCGGAAGCCTCCGCTGGTGGCGAATGCGATGCCGCCAACGATTGTGCCGATGCCGCCGGAACCCAAGCAGGCTGCCAGTGTTGACGGCGAGGCGAAGGAGAGAATATACGGTGTGTAGGCCACTACGAATACCGAGCAGCAGAGATTGATCAGGGCAAAGAACAGCAAAAGGCGAGTGAGGTCCCGGTGTCCCAGAATCCAACGGAAACCATAGGTGCAGTCGACCCACAACCGGATGAAGGGTGAGGAGTTGACCTCGGTTGTTGTGGAGTTCACCCTGGAAACTTCGGCGAACGAAATGGTCGCAACCGCGGCAATGCATGCGAGATACGAGAGGATGTCGACCAAAGCAACGCCGGCAATGCCCAGCAATTGAAGCAGCATCGCGCCGATGAGCGGACTGAGCACGACCACACCGCCCTCAAGCGTCTCAGCGAGCCCGTTGATTCGAGGCCGTTGCTCGGGCGTAGTGAGTCCGCTGAGACTCGCGGCCGTAGCAGGCCACGCAAGCGTTCGCACCAACGCCAGTACCACGCTGACCGCGCCAATAATCCAGGGCGTCAGCATGCCCAGGTGGCTGGCTAACCACATCGCAAAGATTGACACTGCGGCAATGGCATCGCACAACATCAACAGTCTCTTCCGCGAGTACCGATCCACCATGACACCGGCGACCGGTGCAAACAGCAGTCCGGGCAGCGCGGTGACGATCGCCAGCGTGGCAAAAATGGTGTACGAGCCGGTTTGCTTGTACACCCAAACGTTTAACGCGAACGCTGTGGCAGCTGACCCAAGCGAACTCAGGGCGCGTGCTGCGACCAATACCAGTGCGCCGCTGCTCAACTGTCGCAATGGGCTCAGCACCGCCATGCCGCGGTTCCTAGCAATGGGGGTAATTGGAACGAAGTGAAAACTTGCGTGCCGGCAAAGCGATAAGCACCTTGCAGACAAATACCGGCGCGGAATTCGCTCGACAGATCGCGCAACAGGCGAATGTGCAGACGCCCGGTTCCGACTTCAATTGACTCCACTTCGGCGTCATCAAAATCGAAAAACAGTCGGACCAGGGGATACAGACATTTATAAAATGCTTCTTTCGCCGAGAAGCAGAGTGTGACGAAACGCGCTCGGTCCATATCGATTGCGGCACCGAGTGCGATCTCACGGTCGTTCAGACAGGCAAGTTCGATTTCCCCGATAGCGCCGTCGGCAATCAAGGTTTCTATATCGATACCGAGGCTACGCACATCGGTACGCCGAGCGACAGCGACCGCCAACCATTGATCGTTGTGCGAAATCGATCCGACGAAATCCGACGGCCAAATCGGCGATCGATCGACGGCGACACCCACAGAGGGACGCAGGCAACCCAGCGAAAACAGTAGTCGTGCTGCACACGCGCGGCCGGTGTCGAACTCGACCGTGCGTCGGCGCAGGTTGTCTTCTCTACGCCCTACTCCTTCTGGCGTTGCCAGCGGCTTGCCCACCCGGACCAATTGTTGCCGTGTTTGCCGGCACAACGAAAACGGCGCGAAGCACCAATCCGAGTCGTCTTGCTGGCAGGTAGCCATACGGATCGGGGGCGCGTGCGCAGACATACTCTAACCCACGACGCTTTGTTCGCTGCGGCGCCGGACCAAATCGCCAAGTCCTATCGGCGTCAGGGCGTCCACGGTCTCGGTCATGGTCAGACGGATGCCGAACTCGGAGCGACATCTCGCGATCAACCGCATCAGATCGATCGAATGAAAACCAGCATCAAAAAAATCAGTGTCGGCACAGAACAGTCGGCCCGGTGCGATCGCCGTCATCAACGCAATAATCTGCATTGTTGCAGGGGTTTCCTCGCAGGTCGAGTTGATCGGCCGGAGCTGCGCACTGGGCGCGACAGCAGCGGGTACAGGCAGCAATGCCCGTTCGACTTTTCCATTGGCGTTAAGTGGAAACGCGGACAGGAATACATAGTCAACGGGCGACATGTAATCCGGCAGATACTGTCGTAGCTGGGCGCGCAGCGCTTCTGCCGACGGCGAGTCGTTGTGCTCGTGCAATACAAGGTAGGCAGTCAGACGCTTGTCTCGCACCTCGCCATCTCCCTGCACTGCCAGCACCACCGCTTCTCGCACGCCTGTGCAGCGCCTCAGCGCGCTTTCAATTTCACCAGGCTCAATGCGATATCCGCGAATCTTCAACTGATGGTCGATTCGCCCCAGGAATTCGATGTTTGCGTCGGCGTCATAGCGGCCAAGATCGCCGGTTCGATACATTCGTCCGCCGGGTACTCCGAACGGATTGGGTATAAATCTTTCGGCAGTCAGATCAGGGCGATTCAAGTAACCACGGGCGAGGCCGTCTCCCGCAATAAAGATCTCACCTGCAACACCGATGGGCAGCGGATTGAAGTCAGCGTCCAGTAAATAGATCTGCGTGTTTGAAATGGGCCGACCAATGGGCGAATGCGCCGCGGCGAAGTCGGTGGGAAACGCATAACTGGCGGCAAAGGTTGTGCTCTCGGTGGGTCCGTAACCGTTGACCAAGAGGCACTCAGGCGCGCCAACGAGCACCCTGCGCACGGCGACCGGAGACAACACATCGCCGCCTGCGAGGAGTTGCCTGACGCCGCGCAGAATCGACACGTGTGTCAACGAGAATTGCTCGAACAACGCGGCGGTCAACCATAACGTGGTTACCCGATGTTGTTGGATGACCTGCGCAATGTCATCAAGATCGAACTTGCCGGCAGGCGCGAGTGCCAGGCAGCCACCGTTGAGCAGGCTTCCCCAGATTTCGAATGTCGATGCATCAAACGCCAAAGGTGCTGCCTGCAGCACCGTTTCGTTCCGGTCGAGCTGTGCATACGAAACGTCTTTGACCAGGCGCAGGACATTGCGATGCGTTACCGCGATGGCCTTGGGGGCGCCGGTCGAACCTGAGGTGTACATGCAGTAGGCAAGATGCTGCGCATGTACCACGCGGGTCGGATTGCTGATTGGATAATGGGAGATGGCAGTGGACCAGTCCCCATCGATGCAGACCATGGCCACATCATGCATGCCCAGTGTTGGCGCGAGCTGCTCCTGCGTCAGCAGCAGCAATGGTTGCGCTTCCCGCAGCATATGTGCCAACCGGTAGAAAGGCTGTTCCGAATCCAGCGGCAGGTAAGCACCGCCAGCCTTGAGAATACCGAGCAGACCTACCAACATTTCCGCAGAACGCTGGATACAAATAGCGACCAGTGTGTCGGGTCTCACGCCCCGCGCGCGCAGGTCGTGCGCCAGTTGATTGGCTTGTTGGTTGAGTTGCGCATAGGTCAACTGCCGTTCCCCGAATACGATAGCGATCGCGTCAGGATTGGCAGCGACTTGCTGTTCAAATATTTCGTGGATGCCGCACTGCTTCGGGAATTGGCTCTGCGTGTCGTTCCAATCGTGCAATTGGCTGGAGCGTTCCAACTCGCTCAACAATGGCAGGTCACGGATGCGCATCTGCGGATTCTGCGCTGCGGCGCTCAGCAGTGTGCAGTAATGCGCCACCATGCGCTCAATCAGCGCATGCTCGAACACCTGATTGTCGTACTCAAACACCAATTCCAACGGCCCGCAGCTCGATTCATTGCCCAGAATGGCGACGACGTTCAGGTCAAATTTGGCGGAGCCATTGCCGAGTGCTTCTTCCACCGTCAGTTCCAATGCACCAAGGCGCGATGGTGCCGGCAGGGAATCGTGAAAGGAAAAGGCGACGTCAAATGGCGCCGCTCCCTTGAGGCGTTGGGTGAGCCCCAGTCTCCGGGCCATCTCCGCCAGAGGCACGCCACTGTGTGCGACAGCAAAATCAACGTGGTCGGCGACTGCGTGCAGCAACGCTGCAAAACGGCTCGCGGGCGCTACGTCGATCGGAATGGGCAACATGTTGACAAACATTCCGACCGTCCATTGATACCGCGATGCGACCCGATTGGCGAGACCACTGCCGACCAGAAATTGCGTTTGTCGGGCGTAAACGGAGCAAATCACGCCGAAGGCGGCAAGCATGAAGGCGTAACGAGAAACGCCGAGTTCTGCCGCCGCGCGGGTGACGTTTTGGAAAACATCGGCCGCCAGCCTGCAGCGTACTTGGGCACCGAGGAACTTTCGTTCCTCAACGTCGGCTCGACGAGAAAACATGCGTGGCGCCCCAACCAGTGGCGCAATCCGCGAAGTCCATCGTTCCAGTTGCCCGGCAAAATCGGCTGAACGCAGCCAACGACGTTCCTCGCGGCAGAAATCGCTGTACTGCGCTTCAATGCGTCGCAAATCGGCTTTGGTTTCTTCGCAGGCCGCTACGTATAGGGCCGCAAGGTCATGCAACAGAATCCGGAACGATTGGCCATCATGCACATTGTGATGCTCGGTCTGCAGCAGCACGTGCCGATTACCGGCGAGCCGAATCAACACCCAACGAATCAGCGGCGGCATGGAAATATCGAACCGATAGCCGAGTTCGGTCCGGATACAGGACGCAAGCGCGTTTTCTCTCGCCGCGGCATCGCAATCGGAAAGATCGATCAGTGGAAGCAGAATATTCACGTCTGCGACTACATGCCGTTCTCCGCGTCCGTCGCGTTGGCGGAACCCGGTGCGCAAGATCTCATGACGGTCGACGAGCTGTTGGAGTGCTCGGTGCAGACAGGCAAGGTCCAGACTACCGTTCAAGTTCAGTCGCGCGTGACAACGATAGGCGCGCCACGCTTCGCCGAGCTCCTCCATGAACCAGACTTGGTCCTGTGCGTAAGAGACGCCGTAAGGGTGAATATCCGGCGCTTCGATTTCGCAACCGACGTAGGCGGTGAGGCTACGCGCCGCGTCCAGCGTCGGTGCATAGGAGCGAATTGTGGTGTTTCCGATCATAGGCGGAATGCGTTGTATACCGGGCTCCGCTCTTCCGATCAGGAAAGCCACCTCAATCGCCTGTATCGAGCTTCCACCCAGGCTGCGAAAGCCATCGTCGATACCGACGCGATGAAGCTTCAGTGCTTCTGACCAAAGCTTGGCCAATAGCGTTTCTGTCGCGGTACCGGGAGCTACGTAGGGCGTTTCGCTCTGCTCGCTGTCGGATGGCGGGGGTGGCAATGCACGTCGATCGATCTTCCCGTTCGGACTTAGCGGCATCTCCGCGAGAAAGACAAAGGCAGCCGGCAACATGTAATGCGGCAATTGCTGTGCAAGTTGAGCACGCAAATGTGCAGCCGGGGGCGGGCTGCCGGTCGTTACAACGACATAGGCGACGAGGCGTTTCTGGTCCCGAACATCCTCGTCAGAAACCACCACGGCGTCATGCACGTCATCGCAGCGCATCAGAGCGTGCTCAATCTCGCCAAGTTCAACACGAAAGCCGCGCAGCTTGAGTTGACGATCGACCCTGCCCACAAACTCCAGATTGCCATCGCAGCGGCGGCGTACAAGATCGCCGGTCTTGTACATCCGACTTCCCGGTCCAGCAAATGGATTGGGGATGAACTTCTCGGCGGTCAAGTCAGGCCGATGCAGATAGCCGCGCGCAAGGCTGAGGCCAGCGAGATGCAGCTCGCCAACCGTGCCCACTGGCACCGGTTCGAGCACGTCGTCGAGCACGTGGATCTCGATGTCACCAATAGGAACGCCAATGGGAAGATCGGGGTCAGCATCGCCTTCGAATCGATATCCTGTCGCCCAGACCGTCGCCTCCGTTGGACCGTAAGCGTTGAAGAATGCGCATCCGGCAGGAACTGACAGCGTGTGTCGGTACTGACAGGATTCTCCCGCAGAAATTACACAGCGCAGCGTGGACACCGATGTCAGATCGATCACGCGCAGTAGTGAAGGTGGCAGCGTTGCGATGGTCACGGCGCACGCACGCATCTCATGGACCAGGCCCTCGCCCAGTGCGGCGCCCCTGAGTACCAGGGCAGCACCCGCGCCGAATGTCATTGTCAGATCAGCGACGAACGCATCAAATCCGAACGATGCGAATTGCAGGATACGATCGGAGGCAGTGGCACCAAACCAGCTTGCCTGGGCCCGGCTCAATGCAGGCATCCCACTGTGCTGGACCAGCACGCCCTTGGGATGGCCGGTCGAGCCGGAGGTGTAAATGCAATAGGCGAGATCATCCGGGTGCATCGCGACATCAAGATTGTTAGCAGGCCATTTCGAGACTGCCAAATGGGCCTGGTCGAGATGCACGACGCGTGCGTCGTTGTCTACCAGTCGCGACGCAAGCGAGGAAGAGGTCAACAGGACAGGGGCCCGGGAATCACACAGCATGTGCGCCAGTCGGGCATCCGGTTGCTCGGTTGCCAACGGCAGAATTGCGCCGCCGGCCTTTAGTACACCGAACACGGCCACGATCATCTCAATCGAGCGCTCAAGGTGTATGGCGACCAGCGTCTCGCGACCGACGCCGATGCTGCGCAGGTAGTGCGCTAGACGATTTGAGTCGGCGTTCAACGCCGAGTAGGTGATCGAATTTGGGTGATTTGAATGATCGCCGGCGATCACCGCAATGGAGTCGGGGCTGCGTTTTGCGCTTCGCTCAAGCATCCGGCGCAGCTGCCAGGCATCCCGATCATTGTCAGACCAAACATCCATTTTCAGAATCTCGAAGGACGGGCAAGGCAGCCTCAACTTGCTGCCGCAAACGCGCGGATCCACGACAGACGTGTTTTGCCTGGTCGCCCGTGGACACGGCGAACTTCCGCGGTTTGCCGCAAAGCAAGGCGGAGGGAAAGTAGCGGCGGAGGTTACGCGCCAACTGTGACGCGGTCGTTGCATCGCGCGGGGCGGGTAGCCAAGTATCGCGTAGACGTCCCGCTCAACACCGTCGTCTGCTGGCGGCAGGATGTGCATTGATAGTAGATCTGGTCATCGCGCTTGAGCTGCGAGTGCGCCTCGCCATCGCAAGCTGGGCATCGAAAACCTTCAGGTCAGCTTGATTGAAACAGCGCTTCTCGGCACTGCGACCCGGTTGCAAATCGCGACAATAACTTCCCCAGCGACAACCCCGACTGGCACTGCACCTTGCTCATCGCCATGACCTGCCTGCGCATCGACAGTGGGCGTACCATCTACCACAAGCATCTCTGCGCACGCGACGCACGGCTGAGCAACAGCGCGAATCAGGAAGTCACTTGACCCCCTTGGTCAGTTTCGAAGTTCGGCAATCAAACTCGCCGCGCTTTTGGTCGCCGCAAAATGATTGGACCGATGGAAATGCAAGACGGAGCCACAGGCAACTTTCTGATTGCCCGGTAACACAGAGATTGCGTCTTCCCATGCGCGCAGCGCCCGCGCCGCAACCCTCGGCATATCGTGGCGTCGGCCATGTCGGTCACCTCAGTTCGACGTCTACCATTACGCGCACCACATCCGGCAAGCGCCTCAGGATGCGTTCTGCAGGTGCGAACGTTTGGCTTCCTGCGTACGCGCCCTCGACTAGCAAGGCGAGGCCGAGCGCTAGGCGATGCGCGTCGCTGGCACCCGTTGCCGTCGCCAATTCAAGCAGCCGAACCATCAGAGTGGCTTTGTTCTGCGCAACTTTCAGCCGCGCCGGATGCTGCGGATCGGGAAACTCTCCGGCGATATTCACAAATGGACAACCACGAAATTCCAAACCCTCGGCGCGGTGTGTCAGATCCACAAAGAACTGGACGATCTGCTGGCTGGGTTGGCCCGAATGCTTGGCGATGCTTGACTCGAAGTGACTCCAAAACACTTCCTCCATTCGGTCCAAATACAGCAGCAACAGCGCATCCTTCGACTCGAACTGTCGATAGAGCGCCATCTTGCTGACTCCAGCGTACTTCGCGACTGCGTCCACGCCGACGGCTCGCGCGCCCGCGAAGTAAAACAGGTGATCAACCGCCTCCAGTATCTTTTGTTGAGCGAGCGGCCCCTGGGTTATTTCCCGCCTCGGCTTGCCGACTGCCTTTGCTTGCTTTTTCAATCCTGAGCTCCTTCGCTGGTTGACATGTTACCGATCGGTACGTAGCATGCCAACAATTCAATGTTACCGGTCGGTAACAATAACTGCCAGCGGCCACGGTCGCAGCTATCGGTTTGATTCAGCAGAAGGAAGGAAGTGCCTTGACCACCACAAAATACGTGATTGTGATCGATGAACAGCTGCCCGTGGGTGTCATTGCGAATACGGCAGCAGTCCTGTCCCTGAGCATAGGCAGACTGCTACCCGAGCTCATCGGGCACGACCTTGAGGACAATCTGGGTAGTCGGCGTCACGGCATAACGACTACGCCGGTTCCCATACTGAAGGGAACCGCGCGCTTGATCGGTGCGTTGCGCGCGAGCGTCAAACAATACGAGCCGGAATTGACGGTGCTCGACCTCGTTTCCGCCACTCAAACCACGAAGTCTTACCACGAATATGCTGACCAGATGAAGCGCACACCCGAGGACCAATTGCGCTATCTCGGTATCGGATTATGTGGACCGGCGAAGCTGGTCAACAAGTTCACCGGCAGCCTTGGTTTGCTGCGATGAGCGTGGTCGAAGTGACTACCAAATACACGCCCACCACGCTTGATCGGGCCGTGCTCACCGAAAAGCTTTCCGAGGTGATTGCTGATCTTCTTGAAATGCCCGATCGAATCGCCGACGAACGTGTATTTCACCTTGCCGATGCCGACGATGTTGCGCGGCTGAATCAGATGCAACTGTCGCCCGAGGGAAGGAGATTTGACGAGGTGGTTGACGAGATGATCAACGAGGTCTATTCGCATCGCGCACGGATGAACCACCCTCGTTGCTTCGCCTTTATCCCGACACCAGCATCACCACTGTCCTGGATCGGCGAGATGTTAACTGCCGCCCACAATCCGTTTGCCGGTAGCTGGCTGCAGAGTTCCGGTCCCAGCGTGATAGAGCGAAAACTCGTTGATTTTCTTTGCGCTCGACTGCAGTTTCCCGCGTCCGCTGGAGGATTGTTTGTGTCCGGCGGCTCGATGGCCAATCTGACCGCACTCACCGTCGCGCGTGATCAGATGCTGGAGCCTGAGCGCAGACTTTCAGGGATTGTGTATGTCTCTGGGCAAACCCACTCATCGGTTGCAAAAGGGTTGAAGATCATTGGTTTTTTGGATCGCCAGATCCGCAAGATTGGGGTCGATAAGCTATTCCGCTTGGATGTATCCGAGTTGCTTGCAGCGATCGCGCAAGATCGTGCTGCAGGGCTGACACCTTTTGCCGTGGTGGCCAGTGCAGGCACCACAAATACCGGCAGTATCGATCCCTTGCATGCCATCGCAGACGTGTGTCGCAACGAAAGACTATGGATGCACGTCGACGGTGCGTTCGGTGCGTCGATCAGCATGTCGCCCACGCATTCGTCGCTGCTCGCTGGAATTGAGCGCGCCGATAGCGTTTCCTGGGACGCTCATAAATGGTTATTCCAGACTTATGGCTGCGGTGTGATTCTGGTGCGTAATCGCAGACACCTGCTGGAATCGTTTCATGCGCGTCCTGAGTATTTGCGTGATGCACAGACCGACGATACGTCGTTCAACTTTTGGGACTTGGGGCCAGAACTTACGCGTCCGGCTCGATCGCTGAAGCTATGGCTGACGTTGCAGGTGCTAGGTCTCAGCGCCATCGGTGCCGCCATCGATCATGGGGTACAGTTGGCCCGATGGGCTGAGGACGAAGTCCGTCGGCATGCCGATTGGCACATCGTGTCGCCCGCACAGCTTGCAATTGTCACCTTTCGCTATGCGCCGAAGGGATACGCGCACGCTGATATCGACACACTGAACGCAAACATTTCACGGTGCGCAATGGCAGAAGGATTTGCCGGTGTGCTAACGACGCAACTCAATGGCCAGACCGTGCTGCGCATATGCGCCTTGCATCCAGACGCGACGGAATTTGATATGCGCGAGAGCATACGCCGTCTTGATAGCCATGCGGTTCGCGAGCTTCGGGTTATGCGGTCAGGTTCGACTGGCACCTACATAGGGAAGGTCTGAATAAGT
>JANMSL010000077.1:0-13693 GCA_031389245.1 Lysobacterales bacterium
CGATGCGGCGCAGCTCGGCCATCACCCAGTCACCGAGTTTGCGCGACATTACCTCGCGATCACCAATCGCGCGCAGCTTGCGCTTGATCGCATCAATGGCAGCGTCAATGGTGTCGCTACCGGCCGGACGTTTGTGCAAAGCACGTTCCAGACTGGAACGCAACTTGCGCTCGTCAAATGACTCGCGACGCCCATCCTGTTTGACGATCGCCGGCAATTTGAATTCGACCGTTTCAAATGTCGTGAAGCGTTCACCACACTGCTCGCACGCACGCCTGCGGCGCACCTGGGCACCGTCATCGGTCAGTCGCGAATCGACGACACGGGTGTCTTCGTGGTGACAGAACGGACAGTGCATCCCTGGTCGCTAGTCGACGATAGGCAATTGCGGATCGCGGCATTCGGCCGCGACGGACTGTGCCCATGATGGCATGGCCAGTGACCATACGCAGGTGGGTCGGCGCGATTGACTCACAAGTAGACCGGATGGCGCTGGCACTGCAATGTGACATTGGCCCGCACGCCGGCAATCACCGCGTCGTTGCTGGGGTCGTCGAGCACGTCGCAGATCCAGTTGGCCAGCGCAACGCTTTCGGGTTCCTTGTAGCCACGCGTGGTGATCGCGGGGGTACCCAATCGCAGCCCTGAAGTAATGAACGGCGAGCGCGGATCGTTCGGCACTGCGTTCTTGTTGACGGTGATATGCGCCTTGCCGAGCGCCTCCTCGGCGTCCTTTCCGGTGACATCGCGACCAATCAGGTCGACCAGAAACAGGTGATTCCTGGTGCCGCCAGAAACGATGCGGTAGCCGCGTTTGGTCATCGCGTCCGCCATCGCCTGGGCATTGAGCACGACTTGATGCTGGTAGATTTTGAATTCGGGTTGCAGGGCTTCCAGAAAAGCCACTGCCTTGGCGGCGATGACATGCATCAACGGACCGCCCTGGGTGCCAGGAAACACCATTGATTGAAATTTCTTTTCGATCTCGGGGTTGGACTTGGCCAGGATGATGCCGCCACGCGGCCCGCGCAGCGTCTTGTGCGTGGTCGAGGTCACCACATCGGCATGCGGCAGCGGATTGGGATACTCACCGGCAGCAACGAGGCCGGCGACATGCGCCATGTCGACAAAAAAATACGCCCCGACTTCTTTGGCGATCGCGGCAAATTTCGACCAATCGATGACTTGCGAATAGGCCGAAAACCCGGCGACGATCATCTTCGGCTTGTGTTCGCGCGCCAAGCGCTCGACTTCGGCATAGTCAATCAGACCGGTTGCGGTATCGATGCCGTACTGCACGGCATTGAACAGCTTGCCGGAAAAATTCACCTTGGCGCCATGCGTCAGGTGACCACCATGCGCCAGGCTCATACCCAGAATTGTGTCTCCTGGCTTGAGCAAGGCCAGATACACCGCGGCATTAGCCTGCGAGCCCGAATGCGGCTGCACATTGGCGTAATCCGCGCCGAACAGCTGCTTTACCCGATCGATCGCCAGGCGCTCGGCAACATCGACAAATTCGCAGCCGCCGTAATAACGCTTGCCGACATAACCTTCGGCGTATTTGTTGGTCAGCACCGATCCCTGCGCCGCGAGGACGCGCGGGCTGGCATAATTCTCCGAGGCGATCAGTTCGACATGGTCTTCCTGGCGCTGTGCTTCGGCCTCCATCGCGGCATGGAGTTCGGGGTCGAACACGCTGATCGGGCTGAACTCTTTGAACGACGAGTTGTTGTTGAACGACGAGAACTTGGGCATGGGTCGGTTCCTGGAGTTCGAGGCAGGCGCGCATGGTACCGGGCAGCTTGCGACTGGCGAAGCTACCCTGCTGCATATCGCGGAATTGCTAGACCGGCCGGCGCACACACGGGTGAGTTGGGCGGCCCGTTTGCTGATCCGAAGCGCCTGAATTACACCTCTCCCAGACGGACACGAGTACATGATTTCCCCGATTGCGGCCGAGTTTGAGCAAGCCCTGCAGCTCGGTAACGCCGAGCAAGCCCTGAATCTGGCGCAGAATCGGGTCAATGACGCTGCGCTCGATGCCGGCGCCTGGCACTGTTTGGGGCACGCGCTGGATGCCGCTGGCCGGCTGCCGGAATCAGACATCGCGTTCCTGCGAGCGCGTGAGCTCGCGCCAGGAATGATCCGATATCGCTTCTCTTTGGCCGGCGCCTGCTTCATGCGAGGCGACTGGCCGCGCGCTTCACGGCATTTTGGCGCCTGTGTCGATGCGCAGCCGCAATGGCGCGACGCATGGACCAACCTGGCACGCGCCGAACTCAAACGCGGCAACCCGGATGCGGCGCTGGTGGCAGCGACGCGCGCTGCCGATCTGCCTCCCGACGAGCTTGCTGCGCTCAAGCTGCAGGCAATCTGCGCCGAAATGGCCAATGCTTCCGCGGCAATTGTCCTGGCCATCCGGGAGCGCATCGTAAGACTCGCACCCGGGGACCCGGAGTCGCACTTTCTGCTCGCAATGGCACATTGGGCGTCGCGTCGTCACGCGCAAACGCATGCATGCCTGCGGCGCTGCCTGGAGCTCGCACCGGATTATCTCACCGCACGCTGGGTTGTGGCGCAACTGCCGGCGCAGGAACAGTTTCAGAGCGACGCTGATCGAGAGGCCTACCTGGCGCAATGGCGCAGCGGAATGGCGGCAATCGAGGCGATCAACTTCGAGTCTGCGGTCATGCAGACGCATTGCGAAGCAATCATGCAGATGCATACCAACTTTTACCTGGCCTATCTGGGCGGCGCATTGCGTGCCGAGCAGCTGCGCTACGGTGCGCTGATGCAACGTGTCGCCACTCGTGTTTGCGGTGACCTGCAGATCGCGCCGCGACCGATCACGCGCCAGCGTCGCCGCATCGGCGTGATCTCCGGCATGCTGCAGCAGCATTCCGTCACCAAATTGTTCATGCTCGCGTTTCTGGGCTTGGATCGCGCCCGCTTCGAAGTGATCGGCTTTTGTCCGCGCAACTTGCGCGACGCGTGGAGCGACCGCTACGAACGCGAACTCGACGGCTTTCATCTGGGCGCCGGAACCCCACGGCAATGGGCGCAGAAAATTGCCGAGGCGGATCTGGATGTGCTGGTTTATCTCGATGTGAGCATGCACGCGCTTGCCAGCAGTCTTGCTGCGCTGCGCCTGGCACCGGTGCAGGCAGTGCTTTGGGGGCATCCGTTCAGCACCGGCTTGAAGAATATGGACTGGTTCATCAGTTCGGCCGCGATGGAACCCGATGCATACGCACAACACTACAGCGAACAGACTCTGTTGCTGCCCGGCATCGGCTGCGTGTTCGATCCGCCGGAATTCGTCCCTGATGCTGCTTTGCTCGATCGGCTATCAGCGTCAGCACCTGGGGTCCGCGCTGCATGTCTGCAAAGTGCCGAGAAACTGTCACCGCGCCACGACGCATTGTTCGCGCGCCTGCTGCGCCAGGTGCCCGAACTGCACTTGAGCTTCACGCCCGGACTGTTGCCCGCCGGCCTGGAGCAATTCATTGCGCGCTTGCGCGGCGCCTGTGCAGCGGAGACCGTGGATTTCGCCACGCGTGTGACCGTGCATGGGCGGTTGAGCCAGGCAGAATTCGCAGCGGTCGCGGCGAGCCAGGACTTCGTTCTCGACTCGCTCGATTGGTCGGGTGGCGTGACCGCTCTGGAAACGTTCTGGCTGGACAAACCCATCCTCACGTTGCCTGGCGCGCTGATGCGCGGACGGCACACTTACGCGATGCTCAAGTTGATGCAGATCGACGAACTGATTGCAGACGATGAGGATGACTATCTGCGTCGTGCAACTCGGCTGGCCACCGACATCTCCTGGCGAACCCAAATCGCGAAGCGCATCGCAGAGAGCAAGCATCTCCTCTATCGGGATGTCTCCGTGATCGATGCGTTTTCCGATTGGCTGTCCAGCGTACAACCGGAATAGGCGGAGCAATCTCGTGCGCCCCGAACTCGAACAGCACATCCGCAACCGCAACTACGCGGCCGCGCTTGCAGTCAGTCGCCACTTGTACGATCGCGCGCGTTCCGATGGCGAAATCGCTGCAATGCATGGACACGTGCTGCAGCAGTTGCGCATGCACGCCGAGGCCAGGCAAGTGCTTGAGCAAGCCGGCACACTCCTGCCCAAGCTGCCATCGATCTGGATCGACCTGGCCGGCGCCTGTATCGCAGGTGCCGACTGGATTGCCGCGAGCGACGCGGTATCTCGCTTTCGAGTATTGGCCCCCGCTTCCGGTGCCGGCATGTTTGCCGAGGCTGAAATCGCACTGGGACTCGGCAATGGCGATCGTGCCGAAGCACTTTTTAGGCAGGCCGCCGCAACCCATACGGCCTATTTCGAGCGCCGACTACAACTTGCTGGTCGCGCCTGCGATGCAGGTGATTATGCATTGGCCGGCTGGCACTACCAAGGCTGCATCACGCAGCGAGCGGACGCCTTGCCGGCACATATCGACTATCTCGCCTGCTTGTTCCAGCAACGCCAATACGTGACAGCTGTCGCGCTGGCTCGGGACGCTGCGAAGCGTTTCCCCGACGATGCGCGGCTGCTGCATCGATACTCGGTCTTGCTGGACCTGATCGAATGCGATCCAGCGGAGCGCCTGCAGGTACGCACCCGGTGGCTCAAAAATGCACCCAACTCGGTAGATGCCCACCTCGCCTTGGCCAATGCACTGGCCTCGTCGTACGATTTCGTCGGTGCGCACCGACATTGGCAGCGCGCGCGCGAACTCGATCCAACGCAAGTGATCGCACGTTGGACGGCGCTCCACTTTCCTGCACACGTGCTTTTCCAGGCCGCCCCGGTGGGCGACGCTGGAGGGTACTCTGATCATCAGGCGCACGCCTTTGCGCAACGCTGGACGGACGAGCTCGCCTGCTTCGACTCGATGCCCATCCCAGAGACGGACATCTGCCTGCGCTTGGTTCTGAGCTGCGCCAGCCATCACCTCATGTATGCGCAGCAGGACGTGGTGATGCCCTTGCGCAAGCGCGGCGTCGTGCTCAGCCGATTCTGCGATCAGGCACTGGGTATCGTGGATTCTGCTCCAGCTGCGCAGATTGTGCGTCCGCGTCGACGTATCGGCATCATTTCTTCCAGCTTCGGCTGGCATTCGGTATCGCGCGTCTGGCGCGAGTTGATGCTGGCTGTCGATCGCAGCACGCTGGAACTCATCTGCTACAACATCGATGCCGGCGACGACCACTCGGTGGCCCAATGGCGCGCCCGTGCCGATGTCTTCGTCGAAAGGCAGGGCGACTTGGGCGATTGGCACCGATGTCTGTCTGCGGCCGATCTGGATGTGCTGATCTTCCTTGACCTCGGCCCCCATACCGTGGCCCAGGCGTTGGCGACGCGTCGCTACGCACCGGTGCAGTGCACGACCTGGGCGCATCCAGTCACCTCCGGTCTAAGCACAATCGACTATTTCCTTTCTTCGGATCTGATGGAACCCGCAGACGGACCGATGCACTACTGCGAACAGCTGATCCGATTGCCTGGATTGGCCTGCGCCTATCAAGCCGATGCCGGGCCGGGCAGTAACACGTCGCCGGAGTCGATGGCGCATGACGGGGCGGGTGTGCGCTATCTCTGCGCGCAGACCAGCCTGAAGTTGCTGCCAGAACACGATGCGCTGTTCACGCGCATCCTGGCCAGCATGCCCGGCAGCGTGTTGTCCCTCAGTCACGGCGGCCAGGAACTGGCGAGCGCTGCCATCCGCTCTCGAATCGGCCCAGTGTTGAACGCGGGCGGCATCGATGCGGAGTCAAGGATTCGCGTTCTCGCACACATGCCCTATGCCGATTATCTCAAGCTGCTCGAACAAACCGACGTGCTGCTCGACACCCTGCATTTCTCGGGCTGCCTGACCTCACTGGACGCGCTCAGCATGGACATTCCGATCGTCACCTTGCCCGGCATCACGATGCGTGGACGGCAGACGGCAGCGATGTTGCACGTGCTGGATCTGCCGGAACTGATTGCGCAGGATGAAGACGATTATGTTCGCATCGCTACCTCGCTCGGGCGCGATCATTTGTGGCGCAATGCCATCCGGCAACGCATCCGCGAGCGCAAGCACCGCCTGCTGGAGTCAGCGGAAAGCGTGCGCGGGCTTGAGCGTTTTCTGCGCGAAGTTCAGCCGCGCTGTCAAAAAGACTAGGCGTATCGACGCGAGCTGGGCGCTTGTTTCGTTGTCGCTGCTAACGTCACGCCATCAGCTATGCAGCACCTGTTCGAAAGCCGGTGTGAATCGCTGGCCGTCAAATAGCGTGGTTGCTTGCAGTGTCGAGCGCATGGCGCGGCGAAGTTGCGCCAGTTCGTCGAGGTGTTGCGACCAATGCAACGCACGCGCAACCAGATCGCCAGCGTCAATGGCTGTAAAGGCGTCCAGCCCGGCGCTGCGATTGATGCCCGCACCCATACGCGCGAAAAAACCGCGTCCGGGTTGAGTAAGCACGGGCACGCCTTGCCAGAGCGCCTCAAAACTTGTGGTACCGCCATTGAATGGCATTGGATCGAGCGCGATGTCGACGCGCTCGTAGCCGCGCAGAAACGCTTCGATGGGTCGAATCGGCGGCAGCAGTTCCACGCGCGATGATGCAACACCATGGGCGGCGAATTGCTGCCAGACGCGCTCACAGGTGACGCGGTCATTCAGTCCCAACGCGCGCAACACCAGTCGGGCGTCCGCCAGCGTATTGAGGATGCCCGCCCAAACCGCGACGGTGCTGGAAGAGAGTTTGGCCAGGTTGTTGAAACATCCAAAGGTCAAGAAGCCATTGCGCGAAGCCGGCAACGCGCTCACCGCTGGCGCGGTCGGGTGCACCTGCATACAAAAGGCGAAACAGGGCAGCTTCAACACTTGTTCGCTGTACAGCGTCGCGTCCGCTTCAGGCACGGTGACTGCATCCGCGATATAGCCGTCCATCTGCGCCAGCCCGGTCGAGAAGGGATAGCCCAGATAGCTCAACTGCCGCGCCGCCGCCCGCGCCGCAAATACCGATAGATGATTGTGCGCGGTATGCCCGGCCAGGTCGACCAGCACGTCCAGTTCGTCGCGGCGCACCATGTCCAATAGCTCCCGCTCACCGCGGCCCACGCCATCGCGCCAGTATTGCGTATGACCACGCAGCGCCTTGGTCACTGCATCGTTGGAATTGCCTGTGGCGTAAACAAACACCTCCAGCGCAGCGCGATCGTGGTGCGCAAGAATCGGCTGCATAAAGAAGCCAACGGGGTGCTCGGCGAGATCGGCAGACAGATAACCGACACGCAATCGCCGATCAGCGCGCGGACCCGGCGGTGCATACCCGGCCGCTGCGACCGCTGGCGCAATCTGCGCAGCGTAGGACTGATGCTGCACCGCCTTGTCGGCGGCGTCCTGAGCGTCTGCATAAAGGCTTGCGAACAAGGCATTGCTGATATGGATGCCGCTCGACTTGAGCGCGAGCGCGTATTCGAGTTGCTGCGATGACTCGACGCTGCGCCCTGCACAATTGTAAGCATGGCCGAGTGCAGTGTGGATTGCGCAGGCATCGATCAGCTCGCCGGTCAGCGCGCGTTCGGCATGCTCGATGGCTTCCTGCAGATGTCCAGTTGCCACCAGACCGTCAATCAGATTGCCGCAGGCCGATGCGTCGTTCGGCGCCAAAGCCACTGCCCGGCGCAACGCCTCGATGCCTTCCTGGACGCGGCCCATTTGCCGTGCCAGCTGACCATAGTTGGCATGGGCGACGGCAAAGGTCGAATCGATGGCGATGGCGCGGGCAAATGCCTGCAATGCGCGTTCACGATCACCACTGGCTTCAAGCGCAATGCCGAGCGCGTTGCAGATCCGGGCATCCTGCGGCGCGATGACAGTGGCACGTTGCAACAACGGTAACGCATCGCGTTTGCGATCAGCGGTGATCCACAGCCGCGCGCGCTCGAAGAGATAGTCGACCTCATCGGGATATCGCACAATTGCTGCATCCAGCAAGGCATCGGCGGCTTCGCGCTGATCGCCTTGCTGCATCAGTCCGATCAAGCCCATGCGCGCGGCATGCAGGTCGTCGAGCAGACTCAGTGCCTTTGTGTAGGCCTCATCAGCTTGATCCAGGCGCTTGTCGTCGCGCAGGGCATTACCTAAATTGAGCCAAGTCTCGGCGCGGGTTGCATCGATTGCAATGGCATGGTGATGCGCGGCAATGGCTTCACCGACGCGGCCCATTGCACGCAGCGCGTTACCTCGGTTCATCCATGCAGTAGCGTTGTTCGGTTCGATTTGAAGCACTTGAACATACGCCCTCTCGGCCTCATCAGCGCGCTCCTGCGCCTGCAGCAAGCGTCCCAGGTTGAACCACGCCGCGGCAAACATTGGCTCAATTTCCACGGCGCGACGAAACGCCTGCTCAGCCCGTGCATTCTGCTTGGCTGCAGCGTAGGCATTTGCCGCATTGAACCAAATTGGCGCTACGCCGGGCAGCAACGCCAAAGCACGTTCGAACGCGTGCAAGGCAGCTTCGAGCTGGCCGGTATGACGCAAGCAAGTGGCCAGATTGGCCAACTCCTGGCCCGCATCGGGATTGGCATCGAGCAAGCTGCGATAAACATCGATGGCCTCGGCGTAGCGCCCCGCACGCTGCAGGGATTGCGCCCGAAGTAGCGCTGGTGCGTCCATGGTGAAGACTCAGACCGCTCCTGATGGCATCGACAACGTTCGACGGATTTCATCGGAGACAAAACCCACCGCGCCGCAATTACGCGCGCCGTGGATGATCGCCGTGTCGAACAATTCTTCTATGACGCCATCAAGGCGCAGTTCGTGCACTACGTCACCGCGCTTGAGATCGATCACCTGGATCGCGCAACGGGCCGAAACGCCACGCTCCGCCAGTTTTTCATCGAGCACCAGATCGCTGAAAGTACGGTTCTGTCTTTGCTTGGACAGGCCGACCACAGCAAAGTCACCAACAAACGAAAGCCCGCGCAGGAAGCCGGGACAGAATGCCACTGGCACGAAACGCGCTGTATCAAAATTGACATAGCCAAATTCACCACTGCCGGCATTGAGCAACCACAACTTGCCTTGATGCCAACGCGGCGAATGCGGCATCGACAGTCCGCTGCAGACAATATCGTTGGCCGCCACATCGACCACGATTCCGCCATCGCGGCGATGCTCGCGCCAGCCTTCATTGGCATCGCTACGTGCTACGCAGGTGACAAACCCAGGCGCGCCATCGCGCATTGCCAGGCCATTCATGTGACAACGATCTTCCGCCGCATATTTGGAAACAAACGGCGGCCGCCAGATCGGATTGAAGCTGTAACGCGCGTCCGGGCGGGCCAGGCACGAGAACAGAGTGCTGACGAACAACGGTTCGCCATTGGCATCGACGGCAACGTCGTGCACGTCGATATCCCCAGTGGTGAATGCGATCTGCGGCACGTAGTAGCGATCAAGCGCGCCGTGGCGCTCACCCGGTTTCAATGCATTCTCGAAGCGCCACAACTGCCACAGGGTCGCCACCCAAAGGGTTTGTCCGTGTGCCGCGATACCCATGACCCGCGCCAGATTGCGATTGAACACGGCCATCTCGCCGCGCTCGTTCAAACCGATGAAAAACAGCTTTCCGGCCTGATAAGTGGTGAACGCGATGCTGGCGTTCTGCTCAGCCAACCACGAGACAAACAAACGCGAGGCGGTAATTTCAACCTTGGCTTCGGATTGGGACACGCGATCGGCTCAAAGGCGGCGGCCAGCGATGTTAACCCGGATGGGTGCGCGTGCAGCGCCTCGCGCGCTGGCCGCCCTGTTGCACCACCCTTCGCGACGCCCGCTCGGGCGCACGCGGTAGCCGCTTGCCCGCTTGGTGTCAGCACATTACCCGCCGAATTGGCTGGACTTGCCTGGCTCAAGCCCGGACAATTCGCGCCCTTTCCCCGACTTTGCCGATTCCGCCATGCAATACATCTACACCATGAATGGGGTGAGCAAGACCGTGCCGCCCAAGCGCACGATCATCAAGGACATCTCCTTGTCGTTTTTTCCGGGCGCAAAGATCGGCCTGCTCGGCGTGAACGGCTCGGGCAAGTCGACGGTGTTGCGCATCATGGCGGGCGTTGACACCGAGTTCAACGGAGAAGCGCGTCCGCAGCCCGGCATCAAGATCGGATACCTGGAACAAGAGCCGAAGCTCAACCCGGAAAACAGCGTGCGCCAGGAAGTCGAGCTGGGCATGGGTGAAGTGATGGCGGCCAAGACCCGCCTGGACGAGGTATACACAGCTTATGCCGAGCCCGATGCCGACTTCGATGCGTTGGCCGCGGAGCAGGCGCGACTGGAGGCAATCATCGCCGCAGCCGACGGGCACAACCTCGAACACCAATTCGAAATCGCCGCGGATGCGCTGCGGCTGCCGGATTGGGACGCGAAAGTTGGCACGCTTTCTGGCGGCGAGAAGCGACGCGTCGCACTGTGCAAACTGCTGCTGTCCAAGCCCGACATGTTGCTGCTCGATGAACCCACCAACCATCTCGACGCCGAGTCGGTGGCCTGGCTCGAACAGTTTCTGACGCGCTACACCGGCACCGTGGTTGCGGTGACCCATGATCGCTATTTCCTCGATAACGCTGCCGAGTGGATCCTGGAACTCGATCGCGGCCGCGGTATTCCCTGGAAGGGCAACTATTCGTCGTGGCTGGAACAGAAGGACGCGCGATTATCCCAGGAAGAATCCGGAGAGAAGTCACGACGCAAGGCATTGCAGCAGGAGCTGGAGTGGGTGCGGCAAAACGCCAAGGGACGCCAGTCCAAGAGCAAGGCACGTCTGGCGCGCTTCGAGGAGCTCAACTCGGTCGAGTACCAAAAGCGCAACGAAACCAACGAAATCTACATCCCGATTGGCGAACGCCTTGGCGACAACGTGATCGAGTTCAAAAACGTGAGCAAGGGCTTCGGCGACAACCTGCTGATCGATGAGCTCTCATTCAAGCTGCCGCCCGGCGCGATCGTTGGCGTGGTCGGCCCGAACGGCGCCGGCAAGTCGACACTGTTCAAAATGATCATCGGCCAGGAGAAGCCGGATTCAGGCGAGGTATCGATCGGCAAGTCCGTGCAGCTCGCCTACGTCGACCAGAGCCGCGACGCGCTGAATCCAGAAAACAATGTCTGGCAGGAAGTCTCCGGCGGGCGCGACATGATCACCGTCGGCAAGTACGAAACGCCGTCACGCGGCTATATCGGTCGCTTCAACATCAAGGGTGCCGATCAGCAGAAACTGGTCGGGCAATTGTCCGGAGGAGAGCGCGGTCGATTGCATCTGGCCAAGACATTGACCACTGGCGGCAATGTGCTGCTGCTTGACGAACCGTCAAACGATCTGGACATCGAAACCCTGCGCGCGCTGGAAGAAGCCCTACTTGAATTTCCTGGATGCGCGGTGATCATCTCGCATGATCGCTGGTTTCTCGATCGCATCTGTACGCACATTCTTGCTTTCGAAGGCGATTCGCATGTCGAGTTCTTCAATGGAAACTACAAGGAATACGATGTGGACCGTCATCGCCGCCTTGGCTCGGACGCCGACCAACCGCATCGACTGCGCTTCAAAGCACTGAAGTAACTGATTGCCAGAGCCTGGATCTTCGCCCTTGCCGTTGTACAGCGGGGCTTGCTCCAATACTCCTCGCGCGGGAAGTGCCAGCGCGCGCAGGGCAGATACGACACACGACGCTCGAACGCCTGGCAACGGTGGGCTGCGCCCTCCCTACACAAAGTGCAAGGTATTGGAGCGTGTGCCGTTGTACATGAGGGTCTCCGACATCACTTCGATAGCCACGCACGTGGCAGTCCACGAAAAACGAACGCCGTGGCGATTCCCAGCACGATGAGTACCCGCTGCCATCCAAATCGCGCGCGGTGCTTGAGCAAGAAACGACCCAGCCCCAGATGTTTATGCCAGGCCACGAACACCGGCCGAGCGTGGCTGGAACTGCCCTGGCGGTGAGTCACACGCACTTCGTTCGCAACCGCGACGCGCAATCCTGCGGCATGCACGCGTGCACACAAGTCGAGGTCTTCGCCATGCAGGAAGAACGACTCATCGAAGCGGCCAATGCGCTCAAAAAGTGTCCGTGGCAGCAACATCAAGGCGCCAGAGCAGGCGTCTACATACTGCACGGCATCCACAGTGCGCGGCAGGTGTACGCCCGCGCCACTGAGCCCCAAGCTCGGAAGTTGATCGCGCAACAAGCGCATGGGTGTCGGTGTCACTCGGCGTGCGGCAGGCTCCTCTCGGCCTAGGGCGTCGCGCACGTCGGCTCCCAGCAAGCCAATATCCGGGCGCTCGGTAACGATCGCAAGCAGCGCGCGCAGCGTTCCCTGCTCGACCAGACAATCTGGATTGAGGAACAACAACCAGGGCGCGCTTCCCCGCGCCGCACCCCGATTGCATGCTGTGCCGAAGCCCAGATTGCGCGTGCTGACCTCCAAGCCAAATCGGTGGTCTCCAGAAAAGCGATTTGCCACGCGCTGTGGCCAACCATCGCCAGAACTGTTGTCGAACATGATCACCGAAGTGTCGCCCTCGGCGAGCAATGCGCGCGCGACGCAGTCCTCGAGCAATGATCCGCTGTTACAGGCGACAATCACGATATCAACGCGAGTGCCCGTAGCTGCAGCATTATCGCTCACGCCAATGCGCCCTTCGCGGTATTCGACTCGTCCACAATTCGATTCCACAGAATTGGCCACGCTTCCATCGCGTCGGCGGTTTTCCGGAGCCGCTCCGCGAGTTCTGATGCGAATCCTGCAGCATCGTTGCTTGCGTCGCCATGCAGTTGTGGCACCTGGGTTTGTACCAGGGCACGCCCATTGACGGTAACGATCGCACGCAGGTCCGCGATCCAGTGCAGCGGCGCATCAGGCCCAGCCTCTTCCACGATGCGCTGAAGTCGATTGATCAAATCGCTGCGCACGAACTGAAGATATTCCGACGCGTGGGCGTTCAATGCGGTCGGCGAACTGGCCGCCAGGTCGCGTAGCATCGCAGCAGTCGTCTGCATGCGCGCCGGACCTGAATGTGCGCGGATGTCGCCGCCACGTGTGCCGAGGAAATCGGCGACGAAGCGATTGAAATCCGGAGTCAACGCCTGCTTGCCAATTTCCTCCGCCGCGCCGCTGCCATCGACATACCCGATCGAATCCGGCGTATGCGCGAGTACGCTTTGCGGCCGCATCGTGCGCAACATTGCGCTGAATCCCAGCCCGGCTGACCCGGCAAAAGGCAACGCGAACGGCATGAAGTCGCGCGCATCCAGCGTCAATGGCAAAACGTTGCTGTGCTGGGTCAACGCGACGCGGCGCGCACCCGACCATAAACTGCCGCGCTGCAGTTGCGCCAAGTACTGCTCACGGTCCGAATTGAACGAGGTGCGACTCTGTGCATCGAGCAGAAACAGGTCTTCGACGGTGAGCGAACGCGGCGCGCCGCGCGCACCCGCTATCGTTCCGGCGACGACAATTCCGCTCGCGTCGACAAGAAATTCCGACAAGGCCACACCACGCAAATCGCCCGCCTTCCAGCCACTGGAGCGATCCGGATCAAGCAGACTACCGAGCGCAGCACCGCAGGCAAGGTCATGCTCACGCAGCAGTCCATCCACCTGTGGCGCAGACATACCGGCCGC
>JANMSL010000136.1:0-14853 GCA_031389245.1 Lysobacterales bacterium
AGGCCGGAGCAGAAATCGTGGATGGCGCAGAAGAAATTTTCGCGCGCGCCGATATGATCATCAAGGTCAAAGAGCCTCAGCCCGGCGAATGCAAGATGTTGCGCGCAGGTCAGGTGCTTTACACCTACCTGCATTTGGCGCCCGATCCAGATCAGACCAAGGCGTTGGTCCAATCCGGCTGCACCGCGATCGCCTATGAAACGGTGACCGATCGCGCCGGCGGTCTGCCGCTGTTGGCGCCGATGAGTGAGGTTGCTGGCCGCATGTCCATTCAGGCCGGAGCCCATGCTCTGGAGAAAGCTCAGGGTGGTTCTGGCGTGTTGCTCGGTGGGGTGCCTGGTGTCAAACCCGCGGAAGTGTTGGTGATCGGCGGCGGTGTCGTCGGTATCAATGCCGCACGGATGGCGATGGGACTCAATGCGCGGGTCACGATTCTTGATCGTTCGCTCAATCGCCTCAAGTATCTGGACGAGTTGTACGGTGATCGTCTGACCACCATCTACTCCACGCACGACGCCATCGAGGAACGACTGCTCGACACCGACTTGGTGATCGGTGCCGTTTTGATCCCGGGTGCCGCGGCGCCCAAACTGGTGTCGCGCGCGCAGCTCAAGTTGATGCGCCCGGGCTCGGTGTTGGTCGACGTGGCCATCGATCAGGGCGGCTGTTTCGAAACCAGCAAGGCAACGACCCATCAGCACCCGACGTACGAAGTCGATGGCGTAATCCACTATTGCGTGGCCAACATGCCGGGCGGCGTGGCGCGCACGTCCACGTTTGCTCTGACCAATGCAACCTTGCCCTTCGCGGTACAGCTGGCGAACAAGGGCGCGCGTCAAGCGATGCTTGACGATCCGCATCTGCTCCACGGACTGAATGTGCACGCCGGACATATCACTTATGAGGCAGTTGCGCGCGATCTGGCGTATGCCTATGTTCCTGCCACCAAGGCGCTTGGCTGAGGTCAGTTTCAACGCCACCGGCCCGCGACAAGTGACGGGCCGGCACTGGGATTCCGTGATGTCGAACGACCAAACCGCAAGCGAAAATTCAACCCAGACCGATCTCGCTTTCACTCGAAACTCGCCTTACGGCAGCATCGCCGAACCGACTTACTCGGGCGCGCTGAGTTTTCTGCGGCGTCGTTATAGTAAAGATTTCACCGACGTTGATGTTGCCGTGGTCGGAGTGCCGTTTGATCTGGCAACTACCAATCGCCCGGGCACCCGACTTGGCCCGCGTGCGATTCGGGCGGCATCGGCTTCGTTGGCCTGGACCGCGCCACATGCCTGGGACTTCGATCCCTGCGATCGGTTGAGCATCATCGATTGGGGCGATGTCTGGTTCGATGCCGGGCAGCCGCACCTTGCGCCGGCCACGATTGAGGCCGCATTCACAAAATTCACGGAAGCAGGTGTCGCCGTATTGGCTCTGGGCGGAGATCACTTCATCAGCTATCCGATTCTGCGTGCGCTGCATGCCAAGCATGGCGCGATCGCGCTGATCCACTTTGATGCACATTCCGACACCTGGACCGATCGCGACGACCGCATTGATCATGGCACCATGTTTTTCCATGCTGCCAGACAGGGCATTGTCGATGTATCGCGCTCCATCCAACTCGGCATGCGCACACGCAATCCAGACACGCATGGCTTCGACGTTCGCGACGCCACCTGGTTGCACGCACACGGAGTAGCCGTTGCGATCGAAGCGATCCGCAGCAGGGTCGGCACTCATCCCTGTTACGTCAGCTTCGATATCGACTTTCTCGATCCGGCCTTTGCGCCCGGTACCGGTACGCCGGTTGTTGCCGGTTTCAGCACGCTTCAGGCTTTGCAGCTCGTTCGCGGACTCGCAGGTCTCAATATCATCGGCATGGATGTAGTCGAGGTTTCTCCGCCATATGACGTCAGCGAGATCACGGCGTTGGCTGCCGCCAGCATCGCGCAGGAGCTGTTGGCGGCTTACGCCAGTTCCCGCGCCTAGTCGCGCCGCGTGCCGCGACTTTTGCGAGTGTGGCTTGGACATGATCCAAGCTCTGTCGGGTACCAACTTCAGCTCAATCGACCGCGGCAGAAGTAGTGTTACGCTGGGAAATCGCGGCGCGAACCCGCACCCAGATGACACGCCCATGTCCAAGATCGCCTCGGCGCGCGATATCGAGTTTCTGTTGTACGACTGGTTGCACGCAGAGCAGCTGTGCGCACGGCCGCGATTTGCCGAGCATAGTCGGGAGACATTTGATGCGGTGTTACAGCTGAGCGAGCGGCTGGCGACCGACTATTTTGCAGGGCATAACCGCAAGAGCGACAGCAATGAACCGCGCTTCGATGGTGAGCGGGTGCAGATGATTCCCGAAGTGCAGCAGGCACTGCGTGCATTCGCTGATGCCGGACTGTTCGCTGCCGCCGCGGCGCCGGAGCTTGGCGGGATGCACTTGCCGTACGTGATCGAGCGCGCCTACTTCGCGTGGTTTCTGGCGGCCAATGTGGGCACGATCAGCTATCCGCTGTTGACGATGGCCAACGCCAATCTGATTGCTGGCCAAGGTTCACCGCGGCAAGCGGAAGTCTTCGCAGCGCCCGAATATGCCGGCCGCTGGTTTGGCACGATGTGTCTATCGGAGCCGCAGGCCGGATCTTCCTTGGGTGATATTCGCACGCGCGCCGACGCTGATGGTGAAGACGATCTGGGTGCGCGCTACCGGATTACCGGCAACAAGATGTGGATCTCCGGTGGCGACCACGAGCTGAGCGAGAATATTGTGCACCTCGTGCTCGCCAAGATTCCCGACGCTCATGGGCAGCTGCCCGCAGGCACATCAGGAATATCATTGTTCATCGTGCCCAAATTCCTGCCGACGGTTGACGGTGGAATCGGTGAGCGCAACGATGTAGCCCTGGCCGGACTGAACCACAAGCTGGGACACCGCGGCACGACCAATTGCCTGCTCAATTTTGGCGAAGGCCGTTGGTCACCGCAGGGGCGACCAGGCGCCATCGGTTGGCGCATAGGGTCACCGGGCCATGGTCTGAAATGCATGTTCCAGATGATGAACGAGGCACGCATCGGCGTCGGCTTCGGTTCGATCATGTTGGGCTACACCGGCTATCTGCATGCGCTGGATTACGCACGTTCGCGGCCGCAGGGCCGACCCTTGGATCGACGCGATCCGACCGGCCCGCAGGTGCCAATCATCCAGCATGCCGATGTGCGGCGCATGCTATTGGCACAGAAGAGTTATGTCGAAGGCGGGCTGGCGCTCGGCATGTATGCGGCATGGTTGATCGATGAGGCGGCGACACATCCGGACGCACTGGTGCGTAGCGAGTCCCTGTTGCTGTTGGAATTGCTTACACCGATCGTCAAAGCCTGGCCGGCGGAGTGGTGCCTGGCAGCGAACGATTTGGCGATCCAGGTGCATGGTGGCGCCGGTTACACGCGCGACTATCCGGTGGAACAATTTTGGCGAGACAACCGGCTCAACCCGATTCATGAAGGAACCAACGGCATTCAAGCCATCGACTTGCTGGGCCGCAAGGTGTTGCTACAGGACGGCGCGGCATTGTCATTGCTGGGGCGTCGCATTGAGGTCACGACAGGAGCCGCAAGTGCGACGAAGGACGCGGATACAACGCACCAGTCCGAGCAGCTCACGGTGGCCTTCCGCCGCGTAGCCGAGGTCACTGCCCGATTAGGCATCGAGACCGATATCGAGCGCCGGCTGGCCAATGCGCATACTTACCTGCTCGCATTTGGTCACGTTGTCGTCGCCTGGATGTGGCTGAGTCAGTCGCTCGTCGCGCAAACGATGCAGTCCGAACGCGATCGCGACTTCGTAGCAGGCAAGACGCAGGCATGTCGCTATTTTTTCAACTGCGAACTGAGCAAGGTTGCGGGCTGGCTTGACCTGGTCGCATCCGGCGAAAGTACGGCACTGACGATGCAAGAGTCATGGTTTTGACCGCGACCTACAAGCCAAAGTGGGGTCGCCTCACGATGCTCCGCGCACCGCGAGTGAATCCTAATTCGCACTCCGCATCAGTGCTTCGATCGCATCCGCATCCCTGGGTACCGCATCGGTAAGCACGATCGGATCGCCCTTGGTGACCAAGACGTCATCCTCGATTCGGATACCGATGCCGCGCCAGCGCTTCTCCACCGATTTCTCGTCTACGGCTACGTACAGTCCAGGCTCGACGGTCAATACCATGCCAGGTTCGAGTTCGCGGGATTCTTCGCCAACGCGATAGTCACCGACGTCATGCACATCCAACCCCAGCCAGTGGCCGGTCTTGTGCATGTAGAAACGCCGATAGTCGCCGCTCTTGATATTGCTTTCGGGCGTGCCCTGGAGCAGCCCGAGCTTGCACAGCCCGCGGGTCAGCACGCGCACGGCGGCATCGTGCATTGCGGTAAATGCGATGCCGGCACGCGCTTGCTCGATCGCCGCGGACTGGGCGGCCAACACGACATCGTAGAGTGCGCGCTGCTCGGCGGAGTAGCGCCCGTTGACCGGCCAGGTGCGGGTGATGTCCGAGGCATAGCATTGGTACTCGGCACCCGCATCGACCAGCAGTAGATCGCCATCACGCAGCGGTGCATTGTTGGCGCGATAGTGCAGGACGCAGCCATTGCTGCCACCACCGACAATAGGTTGATACGAGGCCACCGCTTGGTGGCTATGAAACGTGTGCTGCAATTCTGCCTCGATGGTCGCCTCGTTCAATCCGGCGCGTGTGGCACGCATTGCGCGCAAATGAGCCGTCGCGGCGATATCGGCTGCATGTTTCATCAGCCTGACCTCGGCCGGCGACTTGTACAGACGCAAGTCATGCAACAAGTGTCCGAGCGCAACGAACTCGTGTGGCGGACGCGCGCCCTGCCGCACCATGGCCCGTACGCGGTTGACCCAGCTCATCAACTTGAGATCGAAATCCGAATCACGTCCAAAATGGTAATAGACACGTTCACGACCCTCGATCATTCCGGGCAGTATGTCGTCGATATCACTGATCGGAAAAGCATCATCAACACTGAGTGTGGCGGGAGCGGCTTCGGTGCCCAAACGCGGTCCGTCCCAGCGCTCGCGCTCCAGATCGCGTTCGCGGCAGAACAGGATGACCTCGCCGTGTTCTCGCCCAGGAACCAGCGCGAGTACCGCCTCGGCCTCGCCAAATCCGGTCAGATAGTGAAAGTCACTGTCTTGGCGATAGGGGTAGTGCGCATCGTTGTTGCGAATACGTTCGGGTGCCGCCGGCACGATGGCGATGGCCTCGCGACCGATCATGCGCATGAGTTGCTTGCGACGCTTGGCATGCTCGCGCGTTGTAATCGCCAGACTCAATGGCGCGTTTTCCGCACAGCGGCAGTGGTCAATTCTGCTTGCAACAGCAACGCACCCATGCGTACGTATTCGAAGACCTCGGTGAAATCGGCGTCATCTTCATCGCTGTCGCCAGTCTCAAGATCGCTCGCTGCAAAACGTGACAGATCGGCAAGGACTTCCTGGCCGTCATCGGAGAGTCCGTCAGCTCCGTCGTTGCCAGCAAGGCCAAGGCCGCCAACGAAACCGCGACACCATTCGACCAGCGCCGCGGCGCGATCCGATAATGGACGCTCGCTGTCGGGCAGCAGCGGTTCGAAACCGAGTTGCGGGTCGAATAGCCGCGCTCGCGACTGATCGAAAAACTGTCCGAAAGTACGGCGCGCATCTGCGTTGTCGCTGAGCAAGTCCTGCAATGCCTCCAGTGCCAGCGCTTCGCACCACGCATTGGTGCCAGCGGCGCCACCGGCGCAGAGATAGCCGCACAACGAGCCGTGAAGCTCGGATGCATTGATGCCGATGCGGTGTTCACTCAACGCCTGGTCTATTTGGCTGTGCTGCAGTTCGCTCATGTCGGGATTATAGCAATCGATAGATCGAGTCGGTGCCGGCACCTGCCCGGATAGTCGGGCGCCTGACTTGAAAAACATGGTCACAGGGACGCTGACGATCCGCGGAACAGGGGTTATGCTTCGGAACCGTAGCCTCGTCCGTTGATTGTGAATCGAAAACTCGACCAGACGTGTGTGCTGAATTCCCTCCGGGGACTGCCATGCGGCGGTGCGGGTGCAGCTTGGTCGCAGCGATGCAATCGGCAGGCGCTGCCAATCAGGGGTGCCTGGCGGGCCCTGTGTGCGTTCGGCTTGGTGATCGGTGCGAACTCCGCGTTGGCGCAGCGTGACGCTGATCACGCTTCGACGACTCCGGTCACGACGCATCAAGGCGCACTCGAGCGGCGTTTCTATTTCTCGCCGGCAAGCCGCGAAGGCGACCTGGCGCAGAACACCGTCACCGCCATGACTCAGGATCGCTCCGGATTTCTTTGGGTGGCGACGCAAGGCGGCCTGCATCGTTACGATGGTTACGACTATCAGCGTTTCCAACATCGCCCCGGCGATGTCGATAGCTTGCCCGAGAGTTTTGTCACCGCCCTGACCGAAGACTCTGGCGGGCGCCTGTTCGTGGGCACCGCGCAGCGTGGTGTCGCGCGCTGGGATCCCGCCGAACGCCGGTTTGTCCGGATTCCCGGCAAGACCGATGAACAGTCGCGTCGCGATTCGGTGACCATTCTGCTGGCCGATGCTGGCGAGGGCATCTGGATCGGCTCGCGCTTTGGACTGGAGCATCTTGCCTCGGGCGGAAAGCGCAGCGATGTGCTGCGCCTCGCACCCGACGACGCGCGCCAGGTGCGGGTGAACGATCTCGCGCGCTGCGCAGATGGCGCGCTCTATGCAGGCACCAGCGAGGGTTTGTATCGGGTCAATCCCGGTTCGCTGCGCGCCCGCGCGATGTCTATACCCGAGCAAAGCCGAAACCTGATTGCCTTGCATTGCGACACAACTGGAACCCTATGGGCGACGTCGGGAACACGACTCTACGAGTGGCAAAACGGTGAAATGCGTTTGGCCTGGGACGGTGAGAAGGCATCGCCACCGATCGCGCACGTCGAGCTGGTCGACATCGAGGAAGACGCCAGCCACGCATTGTGGATGGCAACCGACGGCGTTGGGCTGGTGCGGTTTTCTCCAGCCGAAGGCAGCTACGAGCTATTGCGGCATCATCCCCGCCTGCACGGCTCGCTGCCCGAAGATACTTTGAGTAGCCTGTTGAGTGATCGATTGGGGTTGCTGTGGGTCGGCGGGGCAGTATCCGGACTGGCCTACACTCAACCCGCTGGCGCTGCATTCACCTTTCTGCGCGACGAGGGTGATCCGCACTCGCTGATTGATACCAACAATGTCCGCGCGCTTTGGCCTGATGCCGATCGCGGCCTTTGGATTGGCACCGAGGGCGATGGACTCAAGCGCTACGATTTCGCGACCAAACACTTCGAACATTTCGGCGACTCGATCGGTGCGGCATTGGCATCTGGGCCGGCACCACCCGAATTGCGCATATCGGCGGTGCGCTCCGCGGCGCAGGCCGGCACCTACTGGGTGGCGAGCAACCGCGGAGTAGTCCTGTTTGATTCAACCACAAACACTGCCAAAGCGCTGCCGGTAGACCGCCTGCGCGCCGATGCTTTGCCCAGTGCCGACGTACGCTCGCTGATTGTGGGCAGCGATGGCACGGTGTGGATGGGCACCTTCACCGCCGGATTGGTCGGCCATCATCCGCAAAAGGGCGAGTGGCAACGGTATTCGGTGGCGAAGAGTCTTTCCAGCGAGGGCCTCTGGCATTCTGGCGTGATGGCGCTTTACGAGGACGCGACGCGGCGTCTGTGGGTCGGCACGATGGCCGGCTTGAACGTAGTGGATATCGAGAGCGGGGCAATTCGCAAGGTCAGCAAGGACCGCACTCGGGCGGACGCGCTGGCGGGTGAATTGGTCCGTGTAATCACGCAGGGCAGCGACGGCAGTCTTTGGATTGGCACCCACAATGGCCTGAGTCGAATGCTTGACTACAATGACGGAGAACCTCGCTTCCGTCGCTACGTGATCGACCAGGGGCTTGCCAACGACACCATCTACGGGATCCTCGAAGATCGCGTGGGAAAGCTCTGGATCAGCAGCAACGGCGGCATCAGTCGGCTCGATCCGCTCAGCGGACGAGTGCGAAACTTCATGGTGCAGGACGGGTTGCAGGGCCTCGAGTTCAATGGCAGCGCCTACGCCGAGTTGCCAGATGGGCGGCTCAGCTTCGCTGGCACGCAGGGCATCAACTGGTTCTGGCCTGATCGGATCAGCGATGGGCCATACGAAGCGCCAATGGCTTTTACCGCCTACCAGATTGGCAACGAACGTCATCTGATTGCAGATTCTTACGGGTTCAAGTCGTTGGAACTCACAGCGGACGATCGGGTACTGATGCTGGCGTTTGCAGCGTTGGATTTTTCGGCCGCGGGGCAAACTCGTTATGCCTATCGGCTGCAGGGTTATGACGAAAACTGGATCAAGCTTGGAACACGCCGCGAAGTGGCCTTCACCAATCTCGCGCCTGGCGCGTATCGGCTTCAGGTAGTGGGTGCTAGTGGTGCCGAGTCGCATACCAGCACGATGTTGGAGTTGTCGATTCGGGTAACGCCGCGCTGGTGGCAGTCGCGTTGGGCACAGTCCGGCTTTGCGTTGGCTACATCGGCCCTGTTGGCGCTTTGGTGGTTCGCGCGAAGGCGGCGCTCCAATGCACTACGCCAACAGAACGAGAAAATGAAACTATTCAGCGAGCGTCTGTCTTCTGCGTTGTGGGCGAGTCGCGATGGCTTCTGGGACTGGAATCTGGAAAGCGACACGATGTTCCTCTCCGGTCCCGAGGAATTCGTCGGTCCCGGCCGTGAGGCACGGGTTACCACCCAGGAATGGCGCGACCTGGCGGTGCATCCAGACGATCGCGTCCGCGTCGAAGCGGCCCTGGAAGAGCACATTACCGGTCGTACCGAACACTATGAAGCCGAATACCGGGTCAATACTTTTTCCGGCCGGGTAGCGTGGATCCTTGCGCGAGGACGAGCCGTGCGCCGCGACACGCAAGGTCGCGCATTGCAAGTTGCCGGTACCTTCCGTGATGTGAGTCAGGAGCGGCTGCTCGATCGCGACCGACGTATCGCGCAGGAAGTGATTCGGTCGATGCGCGAGGTCGTCTGCGTCACCGATCTGCAATTCCGATTCGTGTCGGTGAACGAAGCGTTCTGCCGCATCACGGGTTATTCGATGGACGAAGTCAGTGGGCAGGATGCGGCACTACTCAACTCCGATCAGCATCCACTCGAGTTCTACCAACAAGTCCGCGACGGCATGCTGCAAAAAGGCCACTGGGGTGGTGAATTGTGGCAGCGACGCAAGGATGGCGAACAGTTTTTGGCCTCACTCGAAGCCAACGAAGTCTGCGATTCCAGCGGTCAGCGCCTGTATTGGGTAGCAGTGCTCACCGACATCACCGACCGCAAGCGCGCCGAGCAGGAACTGCGTTATCTGGCCAACTACGACACGCTGACCGGGTTGCCCAATCGCACTCTGCTCGGCGAGCGGCTTGCGCACTCGCTGATCCGCGCTCGTCGCCTCGGCAACAAGGTGGGGGTTCTGTTCCTCGATCTGGACCGCTTCAAGCATGTCAATGACTCCATGGGACATGCCGCCGGCGACCGGCTGCTCAAGGCAGCCGCAGCGCGAATCGTTACCAGTGTTCGCGAGACCGATACGGTGGCGCGCCTGGGCGGCGACGAATTCACGGTCGTGCTCGAAGACTTGAAGGACATGCAAGAAGCGGAACAGGTCGCGCGCAAGCTGCTCGTCGGATTCGAGCGCCCGTTGGAGATCGATGGTCGAAACGAGGTAGTGATTTCGCCGTCGATTGGCGTGAGTCTTTACCCGGAACACGGTCAGGTGCCAACCGATCTGCTCAAACATGCCGACACTGCGATGTATCACGCCAAGGACCGTGGCCGAAATACCTATCAGGTGTACACCGATGCCATGGATGCGCAGGCAAGACTGCGCGCCAGCATGGCGAGCCAACTGCACAAGGCGCTGGAGCGCAATGAACTCAGTCTGGTGTTTCAGCCCAAGTTGTCACTCGCCGATCAGACCATCACCGGGGCGGAGGCGTTGCTGCGCTGGCACAATCCGGTATTGGGCAACGTATCCCCGGTGACCTTCATTCCGATTGCCGAGGAGACCGGACTGATCATGCCCATTGGTGAATGGGTGTTGCAGCAAGCCTGCCTGCAAATCAATCGATGGACCGAAGCCGGCCTGTTCGAACCGAAGATCGCAGTCAACGTGTCGGCATTGCAATTGTTCAGGGGCGAATTGGCGTCGAGATTGCGCGAGATTCTCGAGGCAGCCCGCGTGCCCGCACATCGCATCGAAATCGAGCTGACCGAGTCTATGCTGATGGGTAATCCCGAGCAAAGCATCGCTACGCTCAATCGGATCAAGGCGCTGGGCGTGCACATCGCGATCGATGATTTCGGTACCGGCTATTCATCACTCTCCTATCTCAAGCGACTGCCGATCGACACGCTCAAAATTGACAAGACTTTCATTGCGGATCTAAGCACCGACACGGACGACGAAGCGATTACTTCGACGGTCATCATGATGGCGCATTCGCTCGGTCTCAATGTCATCGCCGAGGGCGTGGAGACGATCGAGCAAATGCGCTATCTGGCCGAGCAACGCTGCGATGAGGTGCAAGGCAACCTGATCTCACATCCGCTGGATTCAGAACACGTGCTGCAGTTTTTGCTGGATTGGCCCAACGCGCAGGGCGGCGTACAAAAACTGCTGCCGCTGGGCTGACCGGGATGTGATTGGTTTGTGCCCAGCCGGAATCAGCGTTGCATATCAAACCGACAGGAAATTGCTGAACTTCAAGCCGCGTTGTTGGGGCGGTCGCTGACACCTTCGAAGTCGGTGATCGATTCGACCAGCAGCGTCACCGCCTGTCGCTCGATCGCGGTCAGGTGTGGATTCCACGCATCCATCAGCAGCACCACGCGGGTGCTGTTCGAGCGATTCCATGCCTCGTGCTGAAAAGTGTCGTCGAACATCACCAACTCCCCCTCTTTCCACTGGTGTTCGTCGCCATCGACGATCTTGAGCGCGCAATCGCTGGGCACGATCAGCGGTAGATGCATGACCACGCGGGTGTTGGTTACGCCGTAGTGCGGCATGATGTGCGTGCCTGGGGTCAACACCGAGAAGCATATCTCCGGAGCCTGGTCGCGGATACGGCAAGTTTCGATCGACTCGATGATGGCACTGGTTTTCGGGCAGCGCGCATGGTTTTCGTCGTAGCGTTTGCCATGACGGTAGAAGAAGAACGCATCCCACGCAGGGTGTGCGCCATCGCCAGAAACATGATCCTCAACCCGCGTATTTTTCTTATACGTCAAGAAACTGGGAAGCGGCACTTGATCAGCGATCAACTGCATCGCTTCTGCCCGAATATCCGGGTAGGCATCGACCAGCGTCTGCGCCCAGGGTTGCAGCTTCGGGTCCAGATACGGCGTGCTTGGAATATCCGGGAAGTACATGAATTTCGGGCGTTGGCGTGGGTCGCTCGGGGTCGCGTCCCATTCGCGCAGATAACCGGTGAGCGCGCGCTCGACACGTTTCAGCTCATCGTTGCCGAACTCCTGGCGTAGCGCGTCGAACGAAGCCATGAACAAATCGCGGCGCCAGACCCGCAGGCCTTCCATCTCTGCCAGCACGATCTGCAGCAAATGCGGTGGCGTGGTGGCTGCGTTGACCCAAAGCCCCTTGTCCTGCGCACACCGTATCGCCTGGAAGAGGGCCTTCTTGCCACCGGCCTGGTCGCCCATCGCATTGCGGACGTGGCTCAGTGCCCACCAAGCCAGATGAAACGTAGGAAATTTAACCAGGGTCTGATCGAGCACCGTGCGCGACGCCGCGGGGCGATTGGAATGGGCATAGGCCAACGCCAGGTTGACTGCAATCTGCGGCTCGTTCGGTTCCTGCAGGCGTGCCCGCTCCAGCAAGTTGGCGGCGCGCATCGCATCGCCGCGGTCCATTGCGAAGCGTGCCAGCCGCACACCGGCCTCCATGCACTCCGGCCATTCCTTGAGCACTCCGGCATATAGTGCCTCGGCTTGCAGGACCTGGCCGCTGGCCGCCAGTTGGCGGGCATTGAGTAGGCGTGATTCGAAACGCGCCGAAGGGTTGGTTTGGTTCATGGTCATTGTTCTCAGGCTTGGTCTGCTAAAAATCAACAAAAAGATTGGGAATGCCGGTGGCGCCTTTGCTGCACCGATGGCAGGTCGGCAGGATCGGGGTCGGCACTGACAAAAGCAAGAAGGTTCGCTGCATAAATGCAATTCCTGCAAGGGTCAGCGTCGGCCCTGTTGCGACCGAAGTCCTTGGAGTCTGGGGACCAGCAGTTGCCGGCGCTGCAGGCCTTGCGCGCTTGGCGTCAGGCGCGGTTGAAGTCGCCAATTTCGCCGATCAATGCGCCCATGGCCTGTTGCTCGATCGCGGTGAGATACGGGTTCCAGGTGTCCATCAGCAAGACCACCCGCGGTCGATCGCTGCGATTCCACGCCTCGTGCTCAAACGTGTCGTCGAATACCACCACCTCGCCCTCGCGCCAGACATGCGTCTCGCCACCGACCGAGATGGCGCAATCGGGCGGAATGATCAACGGTAAATGCGCCACCAGTCGAAGGTTGGTGACGCCGGTGTGCGGCAGGATGTGCGTTCCCGGCGCCAGCACCGAAAAACAGATCTCCGGAGCATGCTCACGGATGCGTACCAACGGTAGCGCCTCAAGCGCCGCAGAGGTATTCGGGCAACGCGCATGTTGCTCGGCAAAACACACCCCCTCGCGGTACAAGAATGCCGCGTCCCAGGAGGGCGCGGGCCCGCCCTGCAGATAGGCGCCGATTTGTTCCTCCGATTCGAAGTTGAGAAATGGCCGCAGCGCTGCCGGTTGCGACAGAGTCTGCGCGGCTTCATCGCTGATCACAGTCCAGCCCGACTGCAGTGACTCGATCCACGGGAACAAGCTGAGTGGCAAAAACGTCGGCGACGGCAGCCCTGGGAAGTACAGAAAACGCGGTCGTTGACGCGGGTCCGTCGGCACCAGTGCAACGCGTTTGAGGTGTCCATCCAGACAGTGCTGCACGCGGGCCAGCGCCGCCGCACCGTGGGTCTGACGGAACGGATCGAGCACGCGGTCAAGCAGGCCACCGCGTTCGCGATCGACCACATCCATGGCGCGCAAAACTGCATTGCGCAGGTGCGCGGGCGTGCTGTTTGCGTCCAGCCATTGTCCCTTGCTTTGAGCCAGCAGCAGAGCACGATAATAGTGTTGCGCAACGCCACGCAGATCACCCGCCTGTTGCATTACTTGCGCCAGGTGCAAGCGCGTCAGAGCTTGCTGCGGGTCCAGACGCAGCGCTTCGAGCAGCGTCTCGAGCGCCTCTGCAAGCGCGCCACTGGCGTACTGGGCGATGCCCAGATTGCGGCGCAGCGTGACATTGCCTACGTCGTGCGCCAACGCCGCATGCAGGTACTCGCAGGCTGCACGTGGCCTGCCCAGAAGCAACGCCACCCGTGCCAGTCCGCCGCTTGCCTCACTGCTGTAGACCGGGTCGCCCAGTACCGTGTTGAACAGGCGCTCAGCGGTCGCCAGGTCCCGACGCAGCAAGGCATCCTGAGCGGCGGTGAGCCGCGACTGGCAGTCCTCGGTGGGGGGCATCAGGCGTGCCATTCAGTGTGATCGGTTAGCATGCGCGGGTTGCGTCCGTTGATGGTAGAAGAAGTGCCCGCATCCCCTCCAGTACATTTCGCGCTGCAGTCGTCGGCAGCCGCCATGCACGCACTCGGTATTGGTGACGCCGCCCAGGCCGAACAGCTCGCCCGCACTGGACTGTTGCACGAACCCGAGCATACGACGTGGCTGACTGTGCTCGCCCTGGCGCTGAGTGCGCAACAGCGTGCTGCCGAAGCGTTGCCGCTGTTTCAACTTCTGACACAGGTGCAGCCCGCAGTAGCCACGCACTGGAGCAATTTCGGCAACTGCCTGTGTGAGCTCGGGCGCGAGCGCGAGGCCAAAGCGCCATTGCTGCACGCGGCGTCGCTGGGAGATGAATCTGACGGCTTGCTCTATGCGCTGGCTCGAGCTCATGTCGCGCACGCAGAGCCGCGGCTTGCGCTACCGCTGATCCAGCGCGCCAGGCAAATCGCACCTCAGGACGTCGAGTATCGCGTGCTGCTGGCGCGGGTGCTGGTAATGCTTGATGAATTCGATGCAGCGGGCGCGATCATCGATGGTCTGGCGGCGCCAGAGCTCGATGCTGATATACGGGTCGAGGCCGGGTATCTATTGCTGCAGATCGGCGTGTACGCGGACGCAGCCGCAATTTTCCGCGGCGTGCTGGTCGAGCAGCCGCAGCATGTGGACGCGATGCTCGGTCTTGCCTCGACTGAGGAGCGCAGCAATCGGCTCGATCGCGCCGAGCACTGGCGGACGCTGCTGGCAAACGTGCTTGCCACAATGAACCCGAAGCAGCGCGGCACTTTTGCCGAGTTGGACGCACAGCTGGCAGCGCGGCGTGGCGATCACGCTGCTGCGCGCTTTGGCCTGGAGTCGCTGCTTGCGGGCAGTGATGGCGATCCGCTGCTGCGCGGGGACCTTTGGCTCAAACTCGGCCGTAGCTGTGATGCATTGGGTGATATCGATGCGGCAATGCATGCGTTTGCCCAAGGTCACGCCGAGCGATTTTCAGTAGTCACCCGAACCCATACCGCGATGCCGCGCGGCGATGGCTTGCTCGCAGTACTTGATGCGCCGGTACCCGCGCTGGGTTCGCCAACAGCGCGGCCCGTTCACGCTGCCGCGGGCCC